>JAVCCL010000001.1 GCA_030765505.1 Candidatus Kaelpia imicola
GCTTCTTTCAATCTGCTTATCTGCTATCTTATATCCTGTTATACCGCCGCCTACACCTATAGCCAATAAGACTGCAGCTACTATTACCTCTATTAGAGTGAAACTTTTTCTCTTCATAGTTATTCTTTTACTTTATCTATTATATAATATTCAATATCCATGCCAAGAAGATAATATTTATGATAAAACTGCTGCAGCATGAGCCCGGTCTGTTTTAAAGGCTGGTTTTTAATGTTTTTTAGCTGGATTTAAGTTAAAATGTCCTATTAAAGAGATATAAAATGGATAGAAGAGATAGGGTATTTAACAATGTTCAAATAATCAAAGCAAAAGAGAAGTTGCTGCTGTTTTCAAAGCTTATTTCCAGAAACAAGCTAACCTATTCCTCTTTTGGAAATATCAGTTTAAAATTAGATGGTCAGATAATAATAAAAAACAGAGGAGTTAACTTAGAGCTAGCCTCAGAGTCCGACTTTTCAGTTATCTCATTGGAAGATTCGCCCAGTAAGCTTAAAAAGCATGCTCTTATAAGCAGCGAGTGGAAGATGCACCATTTAAGTTACCTTAAAAACCCTTCTCTGGGAGCAATATTGCATTTACACCCCATCTATATATCTCTTTTAGATGATTTAGATGTTGATTTGGATTCAGATGATTTAGAGTTCAATTATCTTTTAAAAGGCAAGATCAAAAGAGTCCCATTTTATGAACCGGGCTCTGAAAAATTGGCCGTTAGAGTAGCTTCCAATATAGATAAATACCCCTTTTTAGTATTAAATAAACATGGTATTGTCTCTGCAGCAGAAGATTTAGAGACCGTTTATAACTATGCCTTGACTGCAGAGAGATTGGCTCAGAGATTGATTTATTTGAGATTACTTAAAAACCTGTGTTAAAATAGGAAGCGAATGGATTTTTTAAATAATTTAGCCAAAGCAGAAAAGCAATATCTAATAGAGGTAGGTTCAAACTATATCCGCCTAGCCCTTCTTGAGAAAAACAGAGATAGTCTTAAAGTTAAGAAGTTCGATTTTTTCTATACCAAGGGAATTAAAGAAGATGACCTCTTTTGGGTGCTTTTTAAAAAGCATTTAGAGGCGTTCTCTGTTCCGGAGGTAAGAGGAGCTCATCTTATATTCTCACCCAACTATCTTTTGGCTTGCGCTAAAGTGCTGCCTGTGATTCCAAAAGCTGAAGTAATGAGTCACTGCATGTATATGCTTACACATGATATGCGTATTACTCTCGGCGATTACTATCTTGATCACAATATTGTCAAATTAGAGAAAGACAATGTTGTTATTGGCATGGTTACCGGAGTAAAAACAGCTGTCTCGGATAGGGTTGTTGGTATGTTGAGTAAATCAGGTATAGATGTAGAGAGGATTGAGACCTCTATTGTATCGCTGGAAAGCATCTTTTGCGGTTTGGGGTTAATACCAAAAGGAAGTTCTATTTTGGTATTAAGGTTAGAGGAAAGTTACACCGAACTCTTTTTTATAAAGGATAGAGCCGTTAGCTTTTATAAAGTTTTAAATTTTGGTCTTCAGGATTTAAAAAAATCTTTAGCCCGGACAGTCTATACCAGTTCCGGTCCAACAGAGATAAGCTTAGAGGAGGCAGCCAAAATAGTAGAAGATATCGGTTATCCTTTAAAAGAAGGTAGCTATGTTGTTAAGAGTGATAGGAGATTAAGTATTTTAGAAAAAGCGGGCCATCCAGAAGCAAAAGAGAGAGACTCAAGCGTTGCTTATCAACAGTTAAGAATGCTGCTTGCCCCAGCCCTTGATTCTTTCTCTCAAGAAGCGGGAGCTTTCATATCTGAATATCTTAAATTTTTCCCCGGGGAAGAGAAGATTACAGGTATCTATACTATAGGGAGAGGAGCAAAAGTTGACGGATTGGGATTATTTTTAGAGAGCAGATTTTCTATTCCTTATCTCTATCTAGATCCTTTAAATATGACCGACAAGATAGAAGTGGAGGCAGATATCTCCGATAAGGATAAAATTGAAATGGGCCTTATACCTGCGGCTCTGAACAAGCCTTCCAAAAAATACAATCTTATCTCGCCTTATTACAAAATTATAAAAGAGACGCACAAAGCTAAGAATATAATCTATATCTATCTGGCCGGCCTGATAGGTTTCCTGTTCTTTTTTTATTTGGGATTAAACTTAAATATGTTTTATCTGGAAAAAATAACCGTTAAAGCAGAGAATTCATATCAGGAGCTATCGCCTTTCTTCCAAAAGGTAAAAGAGGTTGATAAACTATATAGTGATATAAGATCTCTGGAGGTAAAAATATCTAAGGTATATGCAGACTATTTCGATTGGGTGGGAATTTTAAAGCAGATAAGCAGTGTAATTCCGGATCAGATTATCTTGAAAGAGATTCAGGGAGGAGCAGAAGGCGGTGAACGGATTGTATCAATAAAGGGTAATATCAGTGCTGGATGGGGTTCTTTGAATACAATACTAAATAGTTTTGTTAAGAGATTAGAAGATTTTGCTTACTTTAAAGAGGCTAAGATATTAGATACTATACATAAGGGTTATAGAAATCAGTTATATTTTGAGTTGAGATGCTATTTAAATTAAAAAAAGATTTTTTTGAAAAAACTAAATTGGCGGATTTAAAATATTTAATTCGCTTTGTGAAAGAGAAGAAGATTACTTTCATTGTTGCGCTCTCTGCCTCTATCTTAGGCTATTTAATGTTGCGAATATTTATATTTTCTGAAATTTCAGAAGCCAGGGGCTATCAAAAAAGATTGAATGATATAAACAAAGAGACGAAAGATTTAGATATTTTACTTTCTGAGCACCCTAATATAGATCGGGAGATAGAGCTTCTAAAGAGGCGGAAGAGTATGCTTGAGAATAGCCTCTCAGAAGAGCGGGAATTTCTTACTTTGGCAAATCAGGTAATAACGGAGATGGAAGAGCATGGAATCAAAATAGAAGATTTCAAATATATATATGATATTCCAGCTTCTCCTGTGGATGGTTTAACGAGATATGGCCTACAATTACAATGTATAGCGGACTTTTTGAGCTTTGGGATGTTTCTTGAGAATTTAGAGCGCAAAGGTTTTAAATCTGGAATTCACGATATGGATATAGTCAAAATAGATGATTGGAGCATAAATATTAATATGAGAATAGACTTTATACTTAATCAAGAGAGATGAGAAAAAGATTGATTATTTTAATTGCATTTCTTGCATTCGGTTTTGTTGTAGGCATATATTTTATAGGTACTCCTGTATTGAGGGTTCCCGATGTCATCGATCTTAAAAAACGGTTTGATAATAAAGCAGAGGTAACTCTTCCTCCCAGTGCAGATGAGATGCGTTTTGAGAAGAGGTCTAAAGAGTGGCTAAGAAATCCCTTTACTTTACATAGAGAAGCTGGTTTTTTAGGAGATATTGTGATTGAGGCAATATTGATATCTCAGGATGAGAGCCGGGTCATGATAGCAGGTGAGATTTATCGCGAAAATGATATTCTTGGAGCTTACAGGATTAAAAAGATATTTGATGAGTACATTATAATAACTGAAGGCACAAAGGATTTAGTTATTAAGTTGAAAAAAGGAGATTGAAATGAAAAGAGCAATAATCGTAACAATGCTTACAATAATTATTTTGAATCTCTCTTCCTTTGCAGAGAATCTAAGTTTTAAAACATCGGAAGGTGTTATCCAGGCTCTGGAGATTAAAGATGCGGAGGTAAGAGATATACTCAGGATGCTGGCAGAACAGTTCGATCTTAATATAGTTGTTTCGGATAAGGTTATAGGCAGAATCAGCGTTAAGTTTTCCAATATTACAGTTTCAGAAGCAATAGATGCAATAGTTACTGCAAGCGGATATGCTTACACAAAAAAAGGTTCGGTTATAAAAGTTACGACTATTAGTGAAATTGAAAAAGAGGCTCCTTTCACAAGGGTCTTTGTTTTAAATAATGCTTATGCCGAAGATATGAAGGTTAGTCTTGAAAAAGTTCTTACAGCTGTAGGCTCGATAGAAATTAATAAAAGGTCTAATGCGCTTATTGTGACTGATGTTTCTAATACAATGGAAACAGTTGCAAAGTTGATAGAAGAGCTAGATAGAGAGACTCTGCAGGTTTTAATAGAGGCTAAGATTGTTGAGACCAGCGTGGACGACGATACCAAGCTGGGCATAAAGTGGACTATGAAGGCTGCAGCTTCAGGAGCCAGCAGGCCTGTTACTTTTCCCTTTAGCCATGATAGCGGTGGCAAGCTCTATCCTAAAAACACCACTGATACTTCTACAACTGCTGGCACAATTGATACTGGCCTCTTTCCGAGTTCCAGCGGATTTCCTTATACAGATGCAGATGATTTTACATTTGGGACTTTGAACTTTAGCGAGTTCCAAGCAGTATTTCAAGCTATACAACAGGATGTAGATAGCAAGATATTATCTCATCCCAGAATTGTTACGCTGAATAATGAAGAGGCGAGTATATTAGTCGGGACAAAAGTTCCGATCCCTGTCTATACTTTTAACGATGATACCGGTACTTATGAGATCTCTGGTTATGAAGAAGAACAAGTCGGTATATCTTTAAAGGTTACTCCTCATATATCTCCTAATAATAAAATAAGGATGACTCTCCATCCTGTAGTAAGTGATTTCTCAGGGGTCTATGTGGGACCCAATGATGAACGGCCTTATATTGATACAAGAGAAGCCACTACCCAGGTTCAGCTTGCAGACGGAGAGACAGTGGTTATCGGAGGGTTAATAAAGCAGAGAGAAGTAGATACGGTGGATAAGGTGCCGCTTCTGGGAGATATACCTCTTCTGGGCCTTATCTTCAGGCATAAACGCAAGGAGCTGGAGACAACAGATCTTTTAATATTTGTTACAGCCACTATTGTGCGGAATAAGTCAGAACGCCAAGAACAACTAATTGAGATTAAGAAGCTTTTTAAACCGGAGAAAGAAATAGAATAATATCGTGATTGGAAAAAAAGGCATAAAAAATTTATCCATTCGTAGTATCTCAGTAATACTATCTTTTATTTTTCTGGTCTTTATTTATATTTTTGTCCAGCAGAGAGCCCAAGTTGTTCTTTTAGAGAGAAAGATTGGAGATATCAATAAGGGGTTATTGCTTAAAACAGTGCAGTTTAATGAAGAAGTCAAAGCGAGAAAGAGTATGGCCGGTAAGATAATAATCCTTAGAGGGGAAGTGCTCTCTCTAAAAACGGAGCGTGAAATTTTAAAAAGAAGCCTTGAAGATACACGGTTAAAACTCGATAGTGTATACCCTCGTCTTAAAGAGAGGATAAACTCTTTGAATCAGAGCGCTGATAATTTGACCAGAGAGAGACGGGAGCTAAAACTGAAGATAAAGAGACTTAATAAAGAGATCGATTTTCTGTCAAAAAAGAAAAAAGATTCAGAGTCTCTTAAGCAAGAGAATGAAAAATTTAAAGCTCAGCTGCAGAACATAGAAAAAGACTATAAGATTCTATCTGCTGAAAAAGAAGATCTTTTTCGGGAGGCCAAGAGATTTAAAAGCATAGAGAGTAAGATAGAGAAATTAGATACCGAAAACTTAAGTCTAAAATATAGATTGAGCAATATCGAAGAAGATAAAAATATTCTGACCCGGGAGATTAAGATTTTAAGGCTTACTGTTTCTGAGCTAAAAAAAGGACTGCGTAAAAGAGGGAAGGACTTAGAGGCTCTGAAAACCCTTCTTGAAGAATCTAAGGTTAAGACCGGGCTAAGGGCGGAAGAGATTTTAGAGTTGCGGGATAATGTCGATAATTTAGCGAAAGAGAGAGAGGATATCCTAAAAATCCTTGTTGATAAAGAGAGTAAAATTACGGAAAAGGCTGGTGCAGTGCAGGCTTTAAAAAGCAAGCTGGCAGAGATTCAAAAGCAGTTTCAGAAACAGAGAGAGAAGGTTTTAAGTCTCAACAGTGAGAATAAGAAGCTCAAAACTGAACTTAAAGAGTTTCAGGTCAATTATAAAAATCTCAGCGTAGTTTTAGGAGATGTTTCGGATATGAACGCTCAATTACAGCACAAGATAAGTGCTTTAAGCAGCGTTTTTGATGAATCAGGTAAGGGTGATATTAAAAACGAGAAATCAGTAGTAGATTTAGGCAGTATGAAGATAGATAAGATAGAACCAGAGGTTGTTTTGACCAGTTTGATATATCAGCTTAAGAGAAGCCGCGAGAGTGCATCCAAGGGAGAACAGAGGCTATACCTTGAGAAAGAAGCTGCTGTCCATTATAATCTAGGGGTATACTATCTAAAGAATGACCGTTTTAAAGAGGCCTTAGATGAATTTTTGAAAAGCTATGAGATAATCCCAGATGATGCTGACACAGTGTATAATATCGGTTTGGTATATAGATATTATATCTATGATTATGATAAAGCTAGGCATTATTTTACTCAATATTTAAAGCTTAAACCTAAATCAAAAGATAGAAAAGATGTAGAAAATATGCTTAGGGAGATATCGCGATGAATGATGAATATATTCTACTCGGCGGCGGGGATCTGCAATTTTTAAATCTTCTCTCAGATAAGATACAGAAGGACTTTATAGCTAAGGAGGTCTATATTGCAAATGAAGCTTTCGATGCATTCTGCAAAATACAGTCAAAACAGCCTAAAGTTGCAGTATTAGAGATGATATTTCCTCAATGGGATTGGGATGGCCATCTGATTTTTAGGTTTCTTAAGAAAGATAAAAGATTTAAAGATATGAAAACGATACTTATAACAGATACTCTGGATAAAAAAGCTCAAGAGATTGCGAAGGATAAGGATATTGATAAAGTCTTATTTAAGATATATAACATGGATTATATATTTGAAGAGATAAAAAAATTTATTTAAAAGATGCAAGAGATTGTTGTTATATTACTTGAGAAGGGATTAATAGATCAAAGGCAGATAGAGAAAGCCAAAACTCTATCTGTTCAAAAGAATAGAGATATTTTGGAAGTTCTCATTGAGATGGACTCGGAGAATGAAAAAAGAATCTTCAGAGAGTTGTCCCTCTTTTATAAAATTCCTTACTTGGAGTTAGAGTATATTGATTTTAGCAAAGAAGCAATATATATATTACCAGAGGATTTTGCCCGTAAAAATAACGTATTACCTCTGTTTAAAATTAACGATTGGTTTTTTGTGGGTACGCTATTTCCAGTAGCCCAGGTGGTCATGACTGAAATCCGTAATTTTACAGGACTCAATGTAAGGCCTGTTTTAATATCCGGGTCTGAGATAAGTAGCGGTATTGATAAAGTCTATAGATCGGTATCTAGCGCAGAGAAGATAGTTCAGAAGATTGGAGAGATAGGAGATGATATCGGAGATTCCGTCATTCAGATCATCAATCTTGTAATAGCTCAAGCTGTTAGGGATAGAACTTCTGATATCCATATTGAACCTGAAACGGATAAGCTCAGGATAAGATTTAGGATTGATGGTGTATTGCAGGAAGTTCCATCTCCGCCTAAGTCGCTTGAGATGGCCATGGTATCTCGAATAAAAGTCATGGCTAATATGGATATAGCAGAGTCTAGATTGCCTCAGGATGGCCATTTTAAAGTCAATGTAGATGCTAAAGAGATTGACGTTAGGGTTTCAACTTTACCGACGATTAACGGAGAAAATGTAGTCTTAAGGATTCTCGACACAGCCAATGTACTGTTGGGCCTCGAGAAGCTCGGTTTTGGTGGTAGTTCTCTGAAACTGTTTAGAAAAGCAATAGCACATCCTTACGGTATGATTCTCACTACAGGTCCTACTGGAAGTGGAAAAACAACAACGCTCTATTCGGCTCTTATGGAGCTCAATACTATAGATAAACATATTGTAACTATTGAGGATCCTGTAGAGTATAGGCTTCCTCTGATAAGACAGGTGCAGGTCAATTCTAAAGCAGGGTTGAACTTTATAAGCGGTTTACGTTCTATTTTGCGGCATGATCCTGACATTATAATGGTTGGAGAGATTAGAGACATGGATACGGCAACTATAGCTATTCAAGCGGCTTTAACCGGACATCTGGTATTCTCTACATTACATACAAATGATGCTCCTTCTGCTGTTACAAGATTATATAATATGGGAGTAGAGCCTTATCTTATCTCTGCCAGTCTTGTTGCGGTTATGGCTCAGCGGCTAGCAAGACAGATTTGCCCCCAATGCAAAATTAGCTATAAAGCTTCTGAGTCGGTTATTGAACGTTTTAATTTACGTAACTACAGCAAGAAAGTCACGCTGTATAAAGGGGAGGGTTGCGATTACTGCAAGGGGACAGGTTATCAAGGCAGGGTAGGTCTTTTTGAGATCATGCTTTTGGATGATGAGATGAAAGAGATGATTGTCTCCGGCGCATCGGTTGTAGAGTTACGGGGTAAGGCTCAATCTAAAGGAATGAGATCATTGTTTGAAGACGGCATAACAAAAGTATTACGGGGCGCCGTTACTTTAGATGAAGTCTCTAGAGTATGTGAAGAGGTAGTTGAAATTAAATCCGGAGAGAGCGTTAAGCTGAATGAAGAGGCTGAGGCCGAAGAGGTTAAAGGGGAGAGTAAAGCAGCAATTGAGGATGTAGAGAGTTACAATAAAGAGATAAAAGAATGGATTGCTAAAAAAGAAAAAAAGACCAAAAGAAAATAATTTAAGATGACTATCTATAACTATCTTGCAAGAAATAAAAATGGAGAGGCGGTTAAGGATAAAGTAACCGCTGCAAGCGAGAGCGAATTGATGCAATTTTTTAAAGAGAGGGACCTGCTTCCGATAAGTTTTGATAAAGTCGAGGCTGCCGCTACTTCGGTTAAAAGAGAACAGCGGTTCTCTATTTTTAAAGACCGTGTAAGTAAGAGAGATTTAATAGCCTTCACTTTACAGTTTGCCACTACTATTAAAGCCGGGATTCCTGTTGTGAATGCATTAAGATTCTTAGTTGAAGAGACCCAGGATAAATTCTTTAAAGCAGTTCTTTCTGAAGTCATTGTTAAGGTTGAACAGGGAATATTGTTGTCTCAGGCTATGGCAAGCTTTCCCGATATCTTTCCTAAGATCTATACAGAGATGATTGCTTCAGGTGAGATTGCAGGTATGCTGGACGAGATATTAAGCAATCTTGCTCAGACCATGGAGAGGGATTATAATATTTCTCTAGAGGTAAAGAATGCTTTGCGTTATCCGACCCTTGTTTTTGTAGGAATTATATCTGCTATATTCTGCATATCTTTCTTTGTAATACCCAGATTTGCAAGGGTCTATGGGCAATTTGATATGGATCTACCTTTGCCGACAAGAGTGCTTTTAGGGACCAGCGGTTTTTTGATAAATAATATAGTTTTTTTGGTAATTTTTGCATTAACGGGTAGCATAGGTTTTAATTATTGGAGGAAGACAAGTAAGGGTAGTTTTATCTGGGGCAAGATAAAACTCAAAATTCCCATATTCGGAGAGATATTTCTCAAAGTGAGTCTATTGAGATTTTGCTTTATCTTCAACGCTTTAAACAATGTAGGTATCCCGATTCTTAAATCTCTCGACATTGTCTCTAAGACTTTAGGGAATGATTTCTTACAAAATCAGATTGAAGGTTTCGGTAGAGGTGTCTCAGAAGGTAAAGCTCTCTCTGCTTTAATAAAAGGGAGCAAGGCTTTTCCTAAATTGATTGGTAATATGATTGGAGTAGGAGAGCAGACAGGAGCTATGGATATAGTGCTAGACTCTATGAGTTCTTATTACCATGCGGAATTAAAAAACAAAATAGAGGCTCTAACTGTTACAATAGAGCCAGTGCTTACCGCTATTCTTGCTGTCGGTGTGTTAATCTTAGCCATGGGTGTATTCTTGCCTATGTGGAATATGACTCAATTATTTAAAACATGATGAAAGAGATAAAAATATGTGTTCTATCTGTATCAGTGTTATTATTTGCATCATTTTTTAAGCTTTCAGTTACAGTTAATATTTATATAGCCTTAATATTGGCTACATTTTTGTTAACAGTATTATTACTATATAAGAAGCCCGAATTTTCCGAATTTAAATTCATTGATATTTTTAGCATTATTGCAGCTGTTTTCTTCGTTTATTCTGTAGTGTTCCTATTATTAAAAAAGAACAGTTTTTTAGTATATCCGGCAATTACGGTCTGTCTGTTCTATCTTTATTTTGTATTGAGAACAGCTAAAAATAAAACTTTATCCAAGAAAAACGTAGAGAGGGAGAGGCTGGCCTTAAGGACCGGGATGTGTTTCGACCTTGAGATGCGTAGATTAGCAGAGAAAGAGTTTAATCTTAAAGGGCTGACTAAGGATTTAAGTACAACCGGTATGAAAGTCTTCTCCCAAGACTCTTTTGATAAAGGCGATGAGTGCTGCTTCAGGCTCTACCTGCCTCAGGAAAATTGGCCATTGACCGGCGAAGCCGAAGTTGTATGGAAGAAGAGCGTAGATAAAGGTTATGAATATGGCATGGTCTTTACAAAGATGAGCGATAGAGATAGAGGTAAGCTTGCCTTAAAGCAGGGTTTCTCTCTTTTAGAATAGGATATCGGGGGTCTGAATGTTATCAATAATCGTTCCGGTTTATAACGAAGAAAAGACGATAATAAGAGTTTTAAATAAGATTCTGGATCTCGATGTTAATAAAGAGATAATAGTGGTCAATGACGGTTCAACCGATAATACTCAGCGGAGAGTAGATGAGATGGCAAGAGAGTCAGGCATAAAGTCCATCTCTTTAGATCTAAACAGAGGCAAGGGTAATGCTGTAAGAGAAGGGTTGAAAGTTGTGCAGGGAGAGATTGTTGCTATTCAGGATGCGGATCTTGAGTATAATCCGGATGATATGGTCATGCTTTTTAATATCTTAAAAAGTAAAGATGTAGATGTTATCTATGGTGATAGATTCTCTTTTGATTATGAGACTCCTATCTGGCATAAGATGGGAAATAAATGTTTAAGTATCTTTAGCAGCCTGTTTTACTTTTGCTGGGTTAAAGATATGGAGACTTGTTATAAGTTGATGTATCGCGAAAATTGGCTCAGCCTGGAATTAAAATCAGAGGGGTTTGAAGTAGAAGCAGAGATTACAGCTAAAGTTTTAAGGAATAAGTTTAAGTTCTATCAACATTCCATAAGCTATAGATTCAGAAATTATAGAGAGGGTAAGAAGATATCTTATAAAGACGGGTTAAGATCTATCTATGCTCTTTTTAAGTACCGTTTTCAATATTGACTCTATACAAGGCGAAATTATTCCAGCGATATTGAAGAGTCAGATCTTTTAAGTAGATCTCTTCTAATATGTTCAGCTCTTTTTTATCCATAAGAGGAGTTATATATCTTTTCATAAACTGCTTATCTATTAGTATAAAGTCGATACTATTCTCTTTGAAGAACAGGTTTGTGCTGATTCTTGAACTTTTTAGCCTTCTTCTGAAAGAATACTCCTCAAAGATGCTCTCCTGGTAAAGCTCTCTTTCCAGGAGGTAGGCTACCGCCCCCATCTCCAGGAGCATTATTTTAGCCTCCTGAGGGAGACTATTGTTTACATATTCTATTATAGGGTAAGCCCTGATATGGCGTGCTATAAATTCAGATTTTGATTCTCTGCCAAAAATATAATTATAAGGCTTGATTTCGCAATACTCTTTCAGAGGATAATAGAGATATAGCAGGCCTGCAAATATGAGAATATAATTCAAATATTTTAATCTTAGATGGCTTAAGTAGAGCCCTGTTACAATAGATAGGATTGCGAGTAGCGGTATCAAGAATCTTATCTGCTGGCTGAGCAAGAACCAGATAAGCGAGTATATTAATGGTATGTATAATAGGCTTTTGTATGGTATGGTTTTCCTGATTTTAATAATCGCAATGATGCTTGGTATGAATAGCAAGCTTATCTTTCCATCAAATTTACTCGGAATCCCGAATTCAGATTCAAATAGCAGCCTGTAGGGCAAAAGTAGGAGGTTTTTAAAGCAGATACCTTGTCCGTAGCTTCGAAAATAAGCCATAATTAATTCGAATTTTTCTACCTCAATATTTTTATATCCAAACATATTTGATAAGAACGGAAAGAATGGATTGCCTGTTTGAATATAGTTTCTAATATAAAAAGGGGAAGCAACAAGAATAGCAACCAGAATAAATCTGACATAGGTTTTAAAAGATTTATAGACGCTTCTCTCTATCTCAAATATAAGCAGCCCTGATAGTGCGAGCCAGATGAGGCCTAGATATTTCATTCCTGCTGCAAATCCGATAGAGATTGCGGCAAGGTAGAGGTAAGTTTTATTCCCAGACTGATGGGATTGTATCATCAGGTAAATTCCAAGTAGAAGATAGAGAGAGAAGCTTATGTCGAGGTAGGACCAGCCGGCAATCTTTGTTATTGTAGGAGCTGAGAGGAATATTATCCCTGCGATTATACCATATACAGGCTTGGCTTCTCTGTTTAAGATTTTAACAAAGTCCATGATTAAAAAGATACTCATTATAAGGAATAGAGAGTGCATTAATTTAGGCATGATATCGCTAGATAGAGAGAGCAGAAATGAATAGAAGAGCTCCCAGTAAGCGGGGAAGTAGCTATAGATGTTCTCCGTCATTGTAATAATTTGCCCATTTTCTAGATATAATTTGGGTAGGTAGAGGTGGTAGTTTAATGCATCGCGTGAGATTGGGGGAGTTAGGGCATTAAGCTGTATTATGAAAAGATAAGATACTATTAATAATAAAGGTAAGACCAATTCAGTTTTAATGGTTTTTAAGTAGCTGAGCTTCAATAGGCATGATCTGCAGTCTCTAATCATAGTCCGAAGCAGTGATAGCGACAGTATGATTATTAAGGTCAAGATATACTGTGCTTTTAGCAGACCTGTAAATCCCAACAGAGTGGTTGTGAGAGTTATAAGTATAATAGCAACCGGTGTTTTACAATATAATTTGTTAGATATATAAACGGGAATAATACACTTACCCAAATTGCTTAAAAGAAAGATCAGGTAAACATAGATTAGCAGTATTTTAAGTGTATCCATCTCTTTTAAATATTGAAAAGTGAATTATGTTATATGAATATATTAGCAGATCTGCATTGTTTATTGAGTTAAACTTATTATAAAAAATTTTAAGATTATATTATATAATATCTTGACAGCTTTGCGACAAGCCCCAATGCTTAACATCGGGGTGTTCCTTCGTACTTGACATGAAGGAGGTTTTTTGTTTAAATGTAAGAAATCAGTTAAAGGAGGTGTTAGTATGAAACATGGTTTTACACTAATTGAGTTGGTTATGGTTATAGTTGTTATATCTATTTTGGCGGCAATAGCAGTGCCTAAGTTTATTGACTTACAGGCAAATGCAAAACAGGCTGCTTGTGATGGAAATATTGCTACCGTAAGATCGGCAATTGCTGCATACTATGCAAAGACGGCGGTTGATGGCAGCGCGGAATTTCCTACAACCTTGGCTTTAACTACTTTTGTGCATAACTATTTTGCTGCTCAAGCGGCGCCGGCCTGTCCTTACGCTTGTAGTTATACCTATAATGCAACCACAGGTGTTGCAACATCTCATAGCCATTAGTATATAAATTTATATACGGCTTGTAGAGAGACTATGGTTTCCCTATAAGCCGTATTTCATTAAATGAAGCTTTCCATTGTAATACCTGTCTATAATGAATCAGAGAATCTCCTCAAGCTTTTGGAAGAGATAGATAGAGAGCTCTCTGGATATGATAAAGAGATTATAGTGGTTGATGATGGCTCTGAAGATGAAATATCCCATCGGCTGGATCACGGTTTAGATTGTGTTAAATTGATTCAGCACCCTTATAATATAGGCAATGGTGCTGCGGTAAAGAGTGGTATTAGAGCCTCGAGCGGTGACTGGATATTATTGATGGACGCAGATTTGCAGCATCCCCCAAAAGAGATTACCAAGCTGCTTCAAGGGTTAGGTTCTTATGATATGATTGTCGGTTCAAGAGTTGGATATAAAGGTCCTTGGTATAGAAAGGTTGCAAACCATATATTTAATCGTCTATCAAGTTATGTTACAGCTACAAAGATAGTCGATTTGACCTCAGGCTTTAGGCTTATCAGGGCAGATCTATGTAGGCGGTTTCTATATCTTTTACCCAACGGGTTCTCTTATCCAACTACCTTAACGCTGGCTCTGCTTAAAACAGGTAGAAGTATAAAATTTCAAAAGGTTGACATGTTAAAAAGAGAGAAAGGACTAAGCAAGATAAATCCTTTAAAAGATGGAATGAAATTCATGCTTATTATTATAAAGATAGCCACTATCTATTCTCCATTCAAGGTGTTTTTACCTATCTCATCTCTGTTTTTCATTACAGGATTGCTTTATTATATCTACACTTATATTGACAGGCACAGTTTTACCAATATGAGCCTGCTGCTCTTCTCTACCTCTGTCATCATATTTATGCTTTCGCTTATCGCTGAACAGGTTGCACAGCTTTACATAAAAGAGGATAGTTGAACAGGGCTATGATATGAATTTTGGGAAGTCTGTTTATCAAAGATAAAATCTGGATTCAATTCTCTATAATCTTTATTCTCGTCTTGATTGTATTTTTCAAAAGCTTGAGCTTTGAATTTAGCTGGCTGGACAATGCTCAGATTGAGGAAGAAAGCTGTATTATTCAAAGTCAGCAGGAGCTTGAAGACCTGTTATTTCAGCCGCTGCTTAATCCTAAAGGCCAGGGTAATTATTATCGGCCTCTATTTAAAATTTCGTACACATTGGATTTTTTACTCTACGGGAAAAACCCGCTGGGTTTTCGTATAACCAATATCCTGCTGCATATATTTAATTTAATATTGCTCTATGTTATTTTATTGAAATTTAAAATAGCTAAAGAGATATCTTTACTATCCACGCTTCTTTATGGTTTTTTGCCACTCAATACCTCAGCAGTGGTCTGTCTAGGGGCAAGGGCTGACCTGCTGGCTGCCTTCTTTGTTCTATTTGCGTTTCTGTCATATCTGACATTCCAGGAAAAGGGTAAGGCGGTCTATTTTATCTGCTCTCTTTTAGGGTATATCTTAGCCTTAATGAGCAAGGAGATTGCCTTTCCATTTTTTTTGGTGATCTTTATCATTGCAAAAGCTAAAAATCAGTTCAAGATCTGTAATATCTGGTATCTCTTACTTGCTTCGGGGTATCTGTTTATCAGGTTTAAAATCTTTGGTTATATCGGCAGTAGTCTATCTCTTTTGCGCGGCGAACCGTTTATAACTATTCTATCTTCTTTTGCAGGGTTTTTTAGGTATCTGTTTAAGTTCTTTATGCCTTTCAACCTTTCTTTAAGCGATGCTTTTCCAAAATATAGTTCTATCTTTAACTTTGAGGTTATTTTTGGATTAATCTTATTCTTCATGATAGCCCTATTCTTTATCCGTTCTGTAAGAAGAGAAAACTTAACCCTCTCTCTGTTTTTAGGATGGTTGCTGTTCTTCTATATTCCTATATCGAATATTGTCCCGGCTTTACATTTTTGGGCCGAGAGGTTTTTCTATCTCCCTGGCATTGGATTGATTGGGGTCGTTGGGTATCTTATCTCAAAGAGAAAAAGTCTTAAAATACCATTGGTAGCGGTTGTTCTATTTTACGGTCTTTTTAATCTTAAATATCAGGAGTATTTTAAAAATAACGAGCTGCTCTTTAGGAGGGCGATTGATATCTCTACAAAGAGTGAAGAGGCATATAATATGCTGGGCTATCATCATCTTTTAAATAATGACTATTTCCGGACAATATATTATTATCATTTGGCAACACAGGATTTCAGCGGTTATTATACTTACTCTTCTCTGGATGAGACCTGTAACAATTTAGGTGTAGTATTCTTGAGATTGAAACAGTATAAAGAGGCTAGAAAATGGTTCCAGTCTGCAGTAGCATTAGATGGAGATGACAGTAAGGCTGTTTTAAATTTAAAAATATTGGATTTCATTGAGAGTGCTGATGTTAAATAGAGATGATATCCTGCCTTTACTAATAATTGTAGCTGCAGGACTGATTGTCTATATAGGTATTTTAGATGCCCCCTTTATCTATGATGATATCCACCTTGTATTAAACAATGAGCTGATAACCTCTTTTAAGTATATCCCCGAGCTTTTTAAGACTATATTCAATTCTGATATCTTGAGATTACCTTTTAGGCCCTTGCAGATTATCTCCTATATGTTTGACTATAAGCTCTGGACTTTTGACCCTAGAGGCTACCATCTTATCAACGTCTTACTTCACGTATTTAATAGCTTGCTATTATACGGTTTAAGTCTACGATTCTTCAAAAGAAGAAAAGAGGCTTTCTTAATAGCACTTCTGTTTGTAATTCATCCTCTCAATACTGGTGCGGTAAGCTATATATCTGGTAGAGCCGATCTATTAGCAGGATATTTCTCTTTTCTATCTCTGATCTTATTTTTCAGGTTCTTGGATAGTCATAAGAATATTGCTCTTATTTTAAGCATGCTGTCTTTTGTAGCTGCAATCTTATCTAAAGAGATAGCTTTGATAGTACCTCTATTACTTTTGACCTATGTAGTTATCTTCTATCGCCCTTCTTTGCGTTATCTTATTTGCCATCTGGTTATTGCTGCTATTTACATGCTGTTGAGATTGCCGGGTTTTCTAGCCGCTACTTTTTTTAAGCCTACGTTAAGCGGAAGATTTTTAACTGCACCCTATCTATTTTTTAGATATTTAAAAATAATATTTTTTCCTCACAACCTTAGGCTGTCCTATGCTATCAGTTATATAGATTCACCCAAAGACCCTGCATTTATTCTATACTTTATATTGCTCTCTTTAGTCGTCTGCCTTGGACTCTATTCAATTAGAAAGAGCAAGAGAATGGTATTTTTCTCTATATGGTATATCCTGAACTTTCTGCTTATATCCGGGGTAGTAGTTGCATTGAATGCTCCTTGTGCCGAGCATTGGCTCTATCTGGGATTGCCTGCAATATTTGCTTTAATGGTATCGTTAATATATAGTCTCTTTTACAGGGGAGCAGTATATAGGTATGCCGGTTATATCTTTATAACAGGTATGCTTATATACTATGGATTTTCAACTCTAGAGCGCAATAAAGAGTGGGGGACTCCTGAAGATTTTTATAAGAACGAGATTGAACATACCCCGTCTAATTACAAAGCTCATTATAATCTGGGCATAATATATTTTAATGAAGGAAGATATCTGGATGCCGAAGAAGAGTTCAAAAAAACTATTACGATATTTCCTGAACTTCACCTGGCCTATTATGGCCTTGCTTTAACTGCTGAAGAGAGAGGAGATATGGATGAGGCCATCAGCTGCTATTGTAAGAGCTTGGATATAGCTCCGGAATTTGATCTGGGAAGAGAGAGACTCAAAATTTTAAAAGGGAGCTATCTTGGTGATGTTAAAAAATAGATGGTGCATTCTTTTGCTTTTTTTGATTTTAGGTTTTGGTCTCTATTCAACTTCGTTGAATAATGGATTTATATTTAGCGATCATTATTTAATAGGAGAGAATTGTTTGATAAAAAGTTTCTCTTTTACCCCCTATTACTTTCTGGGCTATATATCTCAAGATGTTAAAAAAGCATTCAGGCCTTTATTTATGCTTAGCTATAATTTGAGTTATAGCTTATCGAATTATAATGCTTCAGGGTATAGAGCTTTTAATATTCTGCTCCATGTTCTCTCTGCGTTTTTTCTGTATAGAATATTATGTCTATTCTTTAGAGAGTCTAATTCAAAAATAGCGCTCTTACTATCTATCTTTTTTTTGGTTCATCCCATTAATCTTGACGCGGTAGTGCATATTATGGCAAGGTCTACTTTGCTTTTCAGTCTCTTTATACTTCTCTCTTTCCATTCTTATCTAAAGTATAGTCTGTCTAAAGCTAAACATCTATTCTATCTTTCCATCGTATTTTATCTATTTGCTGCTTTAACCAAAGAGCATTTTGTTTTGTATATTCCAATTTTATTCTCATACATTCTGTTGTTTGATAAGAGAGGGTTAAAAAAGTTTACCTGTTTGATTTCTTATCTTTTAATCTCAATCTCTGTCTTTATCTATTGGAAAATAATGAGACTGGCTGTTTTTGCAGAAGCTGCAGTAGATATTCAGTTTAGAACCTGGGGGCTAAATCTTCTGACCCAACTTAAAGCTCTGCTTCTCTTTATAAAGCTTTTCTTTGTCCCGGCAGGATTTTCTTTTGATCATCAGAACATAGAGGTTCTATCGTACTTCGATGCGGCAGGCTGGATTACGGTCTCTATTCTTACCGCTTCTTTGATAGTCTTTTTAAGAACCGATAACAGAATAAAATTTGGAATTCTGTGGGGAGTATCTTTTTATTTTTGGAGATTTTGTATTCAACTGGAATCAATAGCCAGAGAGCGCCATTTCTATTTAACCCAGATAGGCATTATATTTCTTCTCTATATATTTTTAAGCAGAGTGAAGATTAGAAGATATATTTTAAATCTGCTTCTAGTTATGTTTTTAATTGGACTTGGACTAATTACATATTTGAGAAACCCGCTTTATAAAGATGAGCTTATCATATCCTGTGATATTATGGAGTGTTATCCGGATTCTGAGATTGCTAATTTTCAAATCGGAACATATTTTAAAACGGAAAAAAGATATTCTGCTGCAGAAGAGCGATTTAATCGATTAATATTAAATGCTAGAAATCCCCAGCTTAAAGCAAAAGCGCTTCTTAGCTTAGCCCAGATAAGAATTGATGAAGCTCGATACGAAGAAGCAGAGGAGATTGCCATAAAGACTTTTAAGGAGTTTCCTTATATTAATGACGTTTACAGCTTGCTTGGATTTTTATATTTAAAGAGCGGTAAATCTGGCTTTGAGAGGTTGATTAAAATCTACCCTTACAATGCGAAGCTTCTGTTCTATGCCGGAGACTATATGTTTAGGAAGGGTAATCTGGATGAGGCCCGCAACTATTTGAACAGATCTTATAATTTAGGTTTAGATTGTCCGGGGTATTATTTTCTTTTTGGTAGAATAAGCGAGTTTGAGGGTGAGAGAGATGAGGCTATAGATTACTATAAGAAGCTTTTTTCAGTCTACCCTTTTCATAGAGAAGGGTGTTTCTATTTAGGCTCTCTTTTGGCTCAGAAAGATTCAGAAGAAGCCGATATTTACCTGAAGAGAGCTTTAAAGATTGACTCTTCATTTGCTGCTTCTTATTACAATTTAGGGTTATATTATCTGAGTCGGGGTAATAGAGATGGGGCGGTTAGGTTGATAAAGAGAGCAGAATCTCTGGGGTATGGTATACCTCCTGAAGTAGAGGCAGTTATAGCTAAAGGGATATTATGAAAACCTTGCTCTTAAATCCGCTTCTCAGAGAGAGGCTCGGCTCTAAATACGAAAGATATTATATAAGGTCTGAATTCCGAAAAGAATCTCTATGTTTAAATTTAAAAAAATAAGAACATATCATCTTATCATTCTTCTCAGTATTCTCTTTTGGTGTTTTGCATTGAGTAATATAAGTATTGATTTTTCGGAAACAGGTGGCGATAGTGCGCAGTATCTTATTCTTGCCAAAAGCATTTTGAGCGGTTGCGGGTATCGTGCTTTAAACCTGCCTGGTGAACCCCTTTTTGATCACTATCCGCCGGTCTTCCCGACTTTTCTTTCTTTTATTATAGCTATTTTTGGTCTTAATTATCAGGTTATCTATATTTTTATTGCGATTGTGGGGTATATTAGCCTCATTTTAACATACTATTTGATGAGGAATTATTTAGACAGGAGAGGTTCTCTTCTAATATGCCTTTTAACAGCTTCAAACCTCTTCTTTTTTATTTATATAACTATGCATATATTGACCGAAGCGCTATATCTTTTTTTATCTCTTTTAAGTTTTTTATTAATTTTGAAGTACTTTAGTTTTTACGATAAAAAGAGATATATTGTTTTAATACTATCTTTTATTTCAATTATTCTTAGTTATTTTACACGCTATATAGGTATCAGTCTTTTTTTAGCTGTCATTCTATTTCTTATTAAAACAGAACGTGATTATAAAGCAGCATTAAACCTCTCGGTTTTATTTTTTATATTTTTTCTTATCTGGAGATTTATCCCTTCGAGCTTGGATATTAACAGCAGCTATATTACAGGGCAGTTTTGGCTAATAGACCCCTACAAACCTTTCTTGGGCAGCATATTTACGGATCCGGGCACATTTATTTTAAGAATTATAGAAGGAGTTAATATATATTGTAGGGATATAGCAGTTATTATTATTCCTCTCATAGGTTTAAAAAATTATTCCATTTTCAATTTTATATGGTTATCTGTAGTATTGTTTATTCTATTTGGATTATGTTCAAGTTTTAAGGATAAGAAAAAGCCTATATTTAACTACTATTTTATTATCTATATGGTTATTTTAGTTGTCTGGCCCTATAGAGAGACTTATAGGTTTCTTATGCCGATAATTCCTTTTCTCTATTATTATTTCATAAAAGGTGTAACTAAGGCCTTGTTTTTTATTAAAATTAAATATACCTCTTCCATCCTTTGCCTTATATTGGTTGTGGTTTTACTGATAAATATAACCAGCGATTTTTTTATAATTCCAGATCTGACTAAAATATCGGAAGCAAAAAAGGAGTTCATAGCTCTTCATGATTGGATAAATGATAATATAGTAAACGATAAGATAATACTATCACGTAAGCCGACCGTGAGTTATTTACTTACAAAGCACAAGTCGTTAATATTTCCCTATAGTAAAGATTCAAACGATATCTGGAATAGGGTTGTTGAAGAAGAGATAGGCTATATAGTAGTAGATAATTTCTCACCGCAGACCCGTATATATCTAGGGCCGTTTCTATATCAGTTTAAAGATAAAATAAAACTTATTTATATGAAAGGTGAATCTGGAGTCTTTGAGGTGCTGCGTTGATGGATAGAAGAGAGAGGGGATATCTTGCTCTCGTTGTATTAATAGCTCTCGGATTGAGGTTGTATTATATCTGTCAGCCTATGCGTTACGATGAGGCATTTGGATTTTTATTCTTTTTCTCTCAGCCGCTGTCGTTTTCGTTGTCACATTATATTGCACCCAACAATCACCTTCTCTATAATCTCTTTGCTCACCCTCTATATGTTTTACTAGGGGATTCTGAATGGGTTATGCGTATACCTTCTTTTCTCTTTGGACTTCTATTAATTCCTGCAGGTTATTATTTGATATCATCTTTGTTTAATAAAGAGTCTGGCTTGCTCTCTGCCGTACTCCTTGCAACTTCATCTCTCCTTATAGAGTATTCTACTAATGCCAGAGGCTATACTCTCTATCTGTTGCTGGCTATTGTTTTTTTCTATTCTATAGAGCTTATATTTAAAAAGCAGAAAGGGGGTTGGGTATATTTTATACTCTCGGCAACCTTGGGTCTATATACTATTCCGGTTATGGTTTACCCTATTATAGTAGGATTATTTTGGTTTTTGACCAGGATTATTCAAGATAGATTTAAAAAACATAAAATTAAAATGTTGATTATTTCAATGATAATTGTATCGTTGCTAAGTTTAGGGTTATATCTTCCGGTTATTCTGCAATCTGGACTGGCTTCTATTTTTGCAAATAGATTTGTTAGTCTCGGATGCTCTTTTGGTTTTATAGAGGATTTGCCCCGATATTTATCTAATCTTTGGTCAAGCTGGATGAGGGATTTTCCTGGCTGGGATAGATTGGCATTAGTTCTAGCGTTATTTGTGGGAACTGTAGGGTCAAAAGAGTTAAGGAAAAAATATATCTCTATTCTAATACCGTCCGTTTTAGCTATAATGAGCATATTATTTTTAAGCAGAAAGATTCCTCCTCAGAGAGTCTTTATGTTTCTAATTCCGTTATATTTTGGAGCTGTCTCTTCGGCTTTAGTCTATATTTTTAAATGTGATTTTAAAAAAGTATTGTTCAGAATAATAGTTATATCGATTACCTTATTTCTCTCTTTTGCGGTTATTAAGGAGGGTGCTGTTATTAAGAGCGAAGAGACAGGGACTTTGAGCGGAGCAGAAGATCTGGTTTTATTTTTAAAAGGACGACTTAAAGAGGGTGACAATGTGTTATGTTTTATGCCTGTAGACTTTATTCTTGCCTATTATTTTAACCATTATAGTATCTCTTGGAGTTATCTGGGGGCAGATTTGAAGACAACAGAGAGAGTCTTTATTGTTTTAAAAAAAGGGCAGGATTTAAGCTCTTTATTGGAGAAAAATAATCTCCCTAGTTTTTTAAATAACAGCAAATATATAACGTCATTTAAAGATGCGAATCTCTATAGTTATTTGGATTTTAAATCGACTTTGTTACAATTTTGAAAGAGTGTATTAGGTTTATAAGTTTTATCTAAAGGCATAGAATTTTATTATGAAGAAGAAAACGGTTATTATCTCTCTTTCCGGTATAGGCAATACTATATTAGCAATACCTTTTTTGAAAAACCTCCGGCATATTATTGATACGGATATAAGGTTGGTCCTATTAAATGCAGGTCTTGGAAAGATGCTTAAAGATGCAGGGTTAATAGATGGCTATTCTGTTTTTACAAGAAGTATATTAGCCAATTTAGTCCTGTTATTTAAATTACACAAGCAGAGGTTTGATTATTCGTTTACTGTTTTTCCTTCGAATAAAACAGCGCTAAATATTCTGGTGTTTTTAATTGCAGCACAGAATAGAATTTCGCATAGATATAAGGGTGGATTATTTAGGTTTGATTTTTTAATCAATAAGAAGGTAGAGTCAGATGTGAAGATTCATGATTTAGAACAGAATTTAAATCTCCTCAAAGTCTTAGATGGTAGAGATGGGGGAATAAGTTATGATTTAAACCTTAAACTTAATTATGATAATTTTGAAATTGTAAAACGATATATAGAAAATAGAGGTTTAAATAATAAATTTTTAGTAGGGATTCATCCTGGAGGAGGAGGTTCTTGGAATAAGAGCTGGCAGGGTCATAAAAAAAGGTGGCCTATAGAAAGATTTGCAGAACTATCTCAAAGATTAATTGACGATAAAGATGCATATATTCTTATTTTTGGAGGTAATGAGGAAAGTTCTTTAAAAAATAGATTAGCAGATTATATAAAAGATAAAGCTAGAGTATTCGTTATGGATAGTCAGTCTTTGGAATTAACAGCACTCTTCATAGAGTGTTGTAAGTTATTTATATCCAATGATACTGGGCTTATGCACTTAAGTTCTGCTTTATCAATTCCAACTTTAGGCATTTTTGGACCTAGTAACCATGCAAGAACAGCTCCACGTGGCAAGAAGAGCTTTTATATAATGAATAATGTAGTTGATTGTTCACCTTGCCTAAGATACCCCTTCTATTCAAGCAGGAGCAGCATAGACTGCTCTAGGGGTTTAGCTTGCTTAAAGAGTATAAGCGTTGATGATGTTTATAATAAGTTAAGAACCAAGGGGTTAGTATAAAGTGATAAGGATTGAAGTTGATTATAAAATAAGCTCGGATCTGGCAGCTATTATAAAAGACCGCATTAAAGGTTACATTTTAGATGTAGGAACTGGAGACGGCTCTAAGCTTTACCATCTGTTGGAAGGTTCTAAATTTAAAAAAGCCGTAGCCTTAGAGCCAGATTCTTCAAAAATTGATTCTGCAAAAAAATTATTTAAAAAAGATGCTAGAGTAAAGCTTATAAATACAGATTTAAAACATATGCCTAGACAGATTGGGCAGTTTGATTTAGTCATGATGTTTGAAGTTATAGAACACATACCTCTTGCTTTGCTTGATGGTTATATCAGGAGGATAAGAGGGCTGCTTGTTAAAGGAGGTATCATAATAGTCTCATCTCCTAATAGGTATATATATCGCATGATATGCAATTTAAAGCTGGAAAAGAGAGAGTCGACTCACGTATCAGAGATGAATTGGCTAGAACTGAGAAGGTTTATGAAGAATTATTTTAAAGAGCAGGTTTTTAAAGGAGAGTTTCCAGGTATGAGCATCACAAGAAGATTCCCTGTGTTTTACAATTATTTTTCGCTATTAAACAAAAATTTTGCTCATCCGGCTGTATCGCGTGCTATATACTGGGTTGGTGAAAAATAGCTTTGCCATGATAAGTAAAGGTTTTTTAAAAGATAAAAATCTGAAAATAGTCTATTTGCATCCCCATGGTTTGGGAGATTTAATACTCTCTATGCCTAGTTTGGAATATATTATGGGGAGAGATTCTAATTTCGGCTTGATTGTAAAAGATGCTATATATGATTCTGGATTCTTTAAAAGCTATCCTTATAAAGAGAGAATTTTCTCTGGATGTTCTTGCATATGGGATAGACTTCAAATCGTCAAAAGCTTTAAAAATATAGATAAAATGGTAGAAGATATTAAAATTATCGGTATAGATGTTTTCTATCTTAAATTTAATAAAAATATCGATAGAAGGTTACAAATAAATAAAGGCTTAAGCAAATATATCGGTATGGATATACCTTTTGATGATAGAGTTCATGGTAAGATCTATGTAGAAGATAAAGATATAAGATGGGCGCAGAGCAATATTAGTTCAGGAGTATTTTTTCATAGCTATTCTGAATCTGGATTTAAATCAATATTACCTAAAAAATTGAAGAAAATGACAGGCTTAAAAGATACTCCTCTTTTTATACCTACTATAGGAGATAATATTAATTTGAACTTTGCTGCTCAGAAGATAAGTAAAGTTAATATAGTAATAGATTCTGTCTATATGCATTCTTCAGCTGCTATGGCTAAGGATATTGATTTACTATTTGTATCTTTTAAGGTAAAAAAATTCTTCCAAACCTTAAAACCTAAAAATATTAATATAAATAAAATTATCTACGGTAATTTATTTGATGCTTTAAATTCTTTTTTATTCTATAGATTTAAGAAGTTAAAATGAAATTATGGATTTAAGATTAAAATTGTTACGAAGCGGATTATTAAAACAATTTATAAGATGGGGTCTAACAGATGCCATTCTCGATCTTTACTGGAGTAGAGATAATAAATCCTTATGGAAAGAAATTAAGAGCAGTGGGTATATAGATAAACCTAGAACAGTCTGGTTTGAACCAACAATGCGCTGTAATCTTCGTTGTGATTTTTGCCATCAGAATTCAAGAAGGAGCTTAAATTTTAAAGAACTAAATATGCAGGAGATAGAAAAATTTTTAGATTGTGTAAAAGATTGGGGTATAGATTTGATAGAGATGGTAGGGGGAGAGATATTTATGAGAGAGGATATCTTTGAAATATTAGATCTTATAGAGATTCGGAGTATGAAGGTAAAATTAGGTACTAATGGCTATCTTCTGGATCAAGAGAGGGTAGAGAGGCTGAAAACTTACAAATCTATAGAGAGCATAGCAATCTCAATAGATGCGGATAGAGAGCGTCATAATAGCTTAAGAAAATCAGGAGATTCTTTTCAAAGAGCTTGTCGAGCATTAGAGTTATTATGTGATGCTCCGTTTATAGTTGGACTATATGCCATTATTGTCTCTGAGAGCGTTGATTCTATTGGCTACCTCATTGATTTGGCCTCTAAATTAAAAGTCGATAGGCTTACATTTATGCCTGAAATGTTTTATTCAAAAAATGATATTGAAGAGGCGTCTGATATTTTGCATTTTAATCAGAGTGACAGGTTCTTTATACAGCAAAAAGAGCTTAGCGATAAAAAAACATATTTGCAAAAAAATACCGCTGCTATTTATGAGATAAGGAATTTAAGAAAAAGAAGTGCTGTATTTACAGCTATATACCCAAGGATTGCAGCGAAATATCCACTTGAATTCTTTCAAGGTCGAGTGCAGAAAGAGAAGAGTTTGATATGTAAGAATCTCTGCTCCTTGACAGTTATAGAGAATGGAGATGTGCTGGTATGCCCTTTTATATACAAAAAGATTGGCAATGTAACTGAAAATAGCCCATTTGAATTTTGGAATAGCAAACTCATGCAGAGTTTACGTAAAGATATATTAAATAATAATCTATTACCTATATGCAAAAAGTGTTGTTCGTTAGCTTACATCTGAATGTAGGTATTTAATATAAAAATGTAACACCAATATGATAATGTCATCTAGTCAAATTAGAAATGGCACCTTGTAAAGGTGCTATAATCGTTCCTTTCAGGGCGCTGTGCTAAGTCTACTAAAACAACCTCTCGAATTGGTATATTTTTCCAGGTTTTTGGCTATCTACATAACGCCTGTTTATAGATCTATGATTCAGAAAGGATATTATATCTGATATTTGCATGGGAAGCCATCTATTTTGCTCGGAAATGACGAGCAATAAATCAATAGATTAATAGCGATAATTTATAAAAGGAATTTCTTGTAACCAGAGAGGAAAAGTATGAGCCTTTTTCGAAGATGTTCAAAACAAGGAATTAAGGTCAAGCAGGGTTAACGAGAGTTAAGATTATAGTTCGAGTTATTTTTGGGGGGGGGCATTCTTTTTGTCTTAAAGTTTTCTTCTAAATACAATTTATAGATGTACTTTTCTTTTAAATATAGGATATTTTCTTTGTAAATAGACCATTGTCTGCAATATGTAATAAATAGGGACAATAATTAGTATTGAAAATTTGTAAAATCTTTTGCTAATAAGTATTTCTTTAAAAGTTTTTGTTAATTTAATATATCCGGCTAAGAAATACATAAAACTCCAATAACAATAGTTTTTATTGCTGTTTAACTTAATTAATAATCCGAATTTTTTTAAGGCTTTTTTTGAAATATCTTCAACATCTTTTCGGGTAATTAGATTATTTTTTAAATGCCTAACTGTTATTTCACAGTTAGGAAAATATAATAAAGATGAAACAGACAACGCTAACGGATGAGGCAGTTTTAAAATAAGCTCAAATGACTTTTTCATGTCATTATTGGTTTCTTCGGGATTTCCTATGATGAAATCGTAGTTTACAAATATTTTATGTTTATTAAATAAATTAGCGGCTTCTATTATTTGTTTATTTGTTCCATATCTATTGTAACTTTCTTTACGAATTCTCTCTGAGCCACTCTGTATGCCCAAAGTAACTTTCTTTATTCCTGCTTCATGTAGTTTATTTACAATATCCTCATTAACGGTTGATGCTTGAGAGTAGCAAAAAGCTGGAAGGTTTACCCTTTTTTTGTATTCATCTGTAAATGCTTGCAACCAATTAAGATCTATTGTAAAAACATCATCCCAAAATTCGACATATTGGAACTGGTATATTTTTTTTGCTATTTCTAATTCTTGAATGATATTTTCTACGGTTCTGCGTCTGATAGAGGCATTTTTATATTTAAGTTGATTGTTACAACAGAAAGAGCAAGAAAATGGGCAGTCTAAAGATGACATGATGTGATATTTTTTGTTTATATGATTATTATAATTTGTATAGTAGATTTTATTGTTGTCTATAAATAATTTATTGTCATCACTATAGTCAGCAAAAGGTATTGTATCTAAATCTTTTATTAGAAAATTTGTTTTATTTTTGATGATGTGCGTTTTGTCTTTGATCCAAATATTAGGTATTGTGACATCATGCCAATCTTCAGTTATTGACTTGACCAATTTTGGCAATGAAATATAGCCCTCTCCTATGTTTATTATATCAGCATATTTTATGCAGTCCTCTGGGTTCATGGTAGGATGTATCCCCCCCCCCAAACAATTTTTATATCCATCTTTTGTTTAATTGTTATAGTAATTTGTTTTGCAATATCAGCGATGGTTGAAAATACGCTTATACAAAGTAAATCAGGTTGTATTTTACTTATCGAACTATAAAGTAATTCGTATTCTTTTTTAGAGGGCAATCTGTTTTTAAGATAACTGTATGTTTTAAAAAATATGGTAGTAGTGTCTACATTTTGTTTTTTAAGTATCTGTTGAAATTGCCTTATTGCTATTGAAGTATACTTGTATGAATATAAACTTAGTAGCACAACTTTTAATTCAGGTTTTTTCATATCTAAAAGTATTTTGCTTTATGGATGTAATGTATGCAAGTTAATAATTGTATCTTCAATATTATAAAGGGGAAAGGCCGTATTTAATAAACCTCCGTTTTTCACTTGGAGCAACAATGATGCGACCTTTGATTTTCTTGTGCAGGATCTGGTTTTCCACTTTGAGGTATTCTGTCTGTTTGATTAACCGGCTGTATACCGGATGCCCCAGAAGCAGCAAAAATTCTTTAATATAAAACTTTAATATAAAACTTGTAAAAAACAACCAGTTTAACTAATATTTTTATATGCGGCAAAACAAGGCCTTTACTTTGATTGAGCTTATAATTCTTATCACAATCTTAGGTTTTGTAGTACTGATATCTGTGCCTAATATTGATTCTTATTTGGATGCCAGGATATATTCCTGTGCTCAGAAGATAAGTTCTGACATAAGATATACTCAGTATCTCTCTATCGCAGAGCATGAGAGCTATGGCTTGGAGTTCAATGCTGCGGCTAATTATTATCGAGTCTATGAGGTTGATACAGGCAATCCGGCTACAGATCCTTATAGCCGGGCTAATATGGAATTAGATTTGGATACAACAGGGGAGTATAAAGGGGTTAGCATTAGTTCTGTAAATATAGATGCTTCAAATGAGTTAAGGTTTTCATCTTTGGGTGAGCCTTTGGATTCATCCGGTAATGATTTATCGGCAGTAGGCACGATAGCTTTAAATTATAGGGGCAGGTCTAAAACAATTATGATATATCCTGTAACAGGGTGGGTGGAGGTTCAGTGAAAGGTCTAACTCTTATAGAGATAATAATCTCAATAGTGGTCTTTGTCCTTATTGCAATTCCTCTTATGAATATATTTGCTACTGTTTCTCGGGATACCGATGTTGGTATCTATATTAATCGCGCTTCTAGCATGGCTGCATCTTGTATGGAGTTGATCTTAAGTAGATCCTTTGACGAAGAGTCTTCCTCTCCATTTACAAATCCTGTTGACCTCGGGCCAGATAGCGGTGAGATTACATTGACTGATTATGATGATGTGGATGATTTTGACGACTACTCTTTTACAGATTCAGACTATCCCGGCATTACAACCACTGTATCTGTTTATTATGTGGATAATCCTGATTCCTCAGCTGATTGGGATAATACAGCTGCAGCTGCAACAGATTATAAGAGGATAGATATATCGGCTGCTCATGCTCAACTTGGTACTGTAACTCTATCTAACGGAGTTAGTTATGCAGGGCATAATACGAAATAAAAAGTCATTTACAATAATAGAGATAGTAATGGTCATCGTTCTTGTAGGAGTCTTCTCTTACGGTGTCTCACTCTATGTACTTAGAGTAGTTGATTCTTGGAAATTTTTAACTCAGAGATATGAACTGGAGCAGGATTCTAAATTAGCACTTGATTTTATGAGCCGGGATTTAAAAGAGATAGATATAGACTCATCATCCAATCCTACCATAAGTTCTGCAAAAGATGATGCTGTAACCTTTACAAATACTGGTGCAGAAAGCATTGTCTATACATATAGCAGTAACGTTATCTATAAAAACTCTCAACCCTTAACGAAGAATATAAGTAGTTTCGAGATAAAGTATTATAATCAGAGCAATGTTGAACTTGTTCCTGCTGCTGGGGTCCTATCTGCTGCACAGATTAAAGATATCTGGTATCTATACTTAAGATTCAGCGCTTCCAAGGGTGATCAGAGCAGTCTTTATAACTCTTATATTTTTCCGAGAAACTTTTTATCCAGATGAATAATTTAATTAAAAAAGATGGGTTGGCTCTTCTCTTGGTAATCTTTGTAATGATGCTATTTTCTATTTTTGGAATGATGCTTGCCTCTATTTTTGCTAATAGAACTGAAGTAGCAAAAGGGTTTTACCGCATGGCTCAGACTATGTTTGTAAATGATATGGGAATTGAGAGGGCAAAGCAGAAACTCTATGATGATTGGAGCTATAGGACGGCAGGCTTAAATGAAAGCGTAGATATAGCGGGACTTAATAGCAGTTATACAATCATAATTGCTGGAGCTTCTGGAGATCCGGTTGAGATAAGCGTTGAAAGTGAAATATTGGATTAGTCTATTTAGGCTTGATTTTATTACGGTTAAACACTAAAATCCAATAACCTTATGAAAATCTCATTTGTAATCCCGGTATATAATGAAGAAGAGAATATACCGATTCTCTATGGAGAGCTTAAAGATGTTATAAATTCTGCTGGCGTTGAGCCTGAGATTATCTTCATAGATGATGGTTCTACTGATAAGAGCTTGGATATTATCAAAAGTATAAAGAGAGAAGACCAAACCGTTAAGGTCATATCTTTTAAAAAGAATTATGGACAATCCAGCGCTTTAAAAGTAGGTTTCGACAGAGCAAGCGGTGATATTATAGCGACTATGGATTCAGATTTGCAGAATGATCCTGCTGAAATTCTAAAGTTGATCTCTTATCTTGAGAAAGGTTATGATGTTGTTTCAGGGTGGAGGAAAAATAGAGCGGACTCTTTTAAAAAGAGATTTGCGTCAAAAATAGCAAACAATATAAGAAACAAAATTATAAAAGATGGTATCAAAGATACAGGCTGCATGCTTAAAGTATACAGAAGGGATGTTTTGACTAGAATAGAGATGTTTCGCGGTTTTCACAGATTTCTTCCTATCTTGCTTAAGCTCCACGGGGCATCTGTTGTAGAGGTTGAGGTCAATCATAGGAAGAGAAAGTTCGGTAAGAGCAAATATGGAATAAAGAATAGGATATTTAAATCTCTAGTAGATACATTTATTGTTCTCTGGATGAAGAAGAATTACATTGAACCTCATATTAAGGAGGAGTTATGAATATAAAGTTCTGGCTTCTGGTGGGTTTCTTGGGGCAGATAATGTTCTCTATGCGTTTTTTAATTCAGTGGCTTGCATCTGAGAAAAAGAAGAAGAGTATAGTTCCGATATCTTTCTGGTATTTTAGCATAGCAGGAGGAATATTACTTCTAAGTTATGCTATATTCCGCAAAGACCCTGTTTTTATATTAGGACAGTCAATGGGTGTAATCATATATTCGCGTAACCTGTATCTAATACATAAGAAATATCAAGTCGATTAAGTGAAAACAATAGGCCTTGTTTTAATCTCTGCATCTATCCTCTTTTTTTTCCTGGGTCATCTCTCTTTGATAGATCCCGACGAGGGCCGTTATGCAGAGTCTGCCCGAGAGATGATGAATTCCAATCAATATCTTATTCCTCTTCTTAACTCAGCTCCGCGGATTAATAAGCCGATACTTTTCTACTGGACGATTGTAGCATCTTATAAAATATTCGGTGTTAATGAGTTTGCAGCTCGTTTTCCCTCGGCTTTGTCAGGTTTGGGTCTCATTTTGGGACTATACTTGTTTGTAAAAGAAGAGAAAAAAGAGAAGAGGTCTTTTATCCCGATGTTGGTATTATTAAGCTCGCCTGCTTTCTTAATAAGTTCGCGTATCGCTATAACAGATATGCTTTTTACGACTTTTATTATTTTTTCTATCTTCACTTTTTGGCTTGGCTTGGGTAATAAGAAGTTTATATTTTTGTCTTTTATCTTTGCCGGGCTATCCTTGGCTACTAAAGGTCCGGCAGGGGTGCTGTTAATTTTTCTCTCTATCTTACTATTCTCTATTATTGAAAGAGATAGGTCTTATTTCAAAAGGCTCTTCAATCCCTGGGGAATTATGATTATGCTTTTGATAGGGGGAGGATGGTATTTGATGCTTTTCTTTAAAATAGGCCAAGCCGATTTTTTTGAGCTTATAAGAGAAGAGACATTAGGGAGGTTTCAAGAGGGTTTTGTGCATAGAGAGCCTTTCTACTATTATATTCCTTTGATATTTGCAGGTTTTATACCTTGGTCTTTCTTTTTTTTCAGGTTAAGAAAATCTGATTTATCAACAAGATTGAATAGATTTTTAATCTGTTATGTTTTTGTAGCAGTTCTGTTTTTCAGTCTCTGCAAAAGTAAACTTCCAACCTATATTCTATCTATCTTCCCGCTATTAGCCATAGTGCTTGGCGATAGTATAGAGAGGGCTTGGGAGAAAAGGACAAAAGCGGGATTGTTTTTCTTTTTCACGTTGACAGCTGTTAGCTTGGCTCTTAGATTCATCCCCCCGAATTTTATAGATGTCGGGGTAAGTCTGTCTTTCTACAGCATAGCTTTGATAATCTTTCTCATAGCCGTCCCTCTATTGATGCTGTATAAAAAAAAGCTTAAGATCCAGTTTCTATACCTTTTTCTATCCCCTGTTCTGATATACTTTTATCTCTTGCTATCTTACGGAGATGCATTCTCTAATTACCGCTCGACTGAGAGTCTCTTTAGAGAGAGAGATTTAAATGCTGAGACTATATATACTTGGAAATTCTTTAAACCCAGCATTCTCTTTTATTCCAAGTCTAAAGTGAAGGAGATAGAAGGAATAGAGGATTTTAAAGGTAACTATATTATAACCCCTAAGAAAGAGCTCTCTTTTTTGAAGGAGAGATTGCCCTCTTTTGAGATAATATCCGAGACAGATAAATATTATTTGGTTAAGGTACAAAAGTTACAAAAATAGTTTGATTCTGTAACCCAAAAGATATAAAATCCCTCTATGGCTGAAATACTGACCAATCCTTTTACTCCGCAATCAGGTCTTGAACCAAAAATCTTAGGCGGGAGAGAGCAGCTGGTTAAAGATTTCTCTAGCCTCTTGCAAAGGAGGAGAGAGAGAGAGTATTTTCATCTACTACTTTTAGGAGAGTGGGGAAGAGGTAAGACTTCTCTTCTTAAATGTTACAAGAGAGTCTCTCAGAATGAAGCTTCTAAAGCAGTGTATACCTCTTTAGCTAAAAGCGGTCCTAGAGATTCTTATAGAGATGTTCTGTCGTCAATTGTTGAGGAGATATCTTTTGGGCTCGGTTTAAATATCGACCTCTCTCTTTTTCAGAATAGATCAAAAAATATAGCCATCTTGCTTGTTGAAGTGTTGAAGAATATTTTTAAAGGTTCAAACTCCCAGATGTTGGTAGTTCTAGTCGACGATATTCAGAATATCTCTGATATGCCTAAAGTTTTAGATCTCTTGAGGCTTGCCCTCTCAAATGAAGATTTGATAAAAGAGACTAATATTCTTTTTGTGCTTGCCTCAACCCCTTCGGGCTGGGCTAATTTTTTAAAGAGATATGATCCTATAGGTAGATTTTTTCGAAAAAAACAGATACTAAATAAACTCTCAAAAGATAGCCTTACAACTACAGTAAAGAATACTCTTAGTGGTACAGGGGTTATCTTTGAAGGCAGCATTATAGCTAATTGCTGGGATTACTCTGAAGGCCATCCATATGAGCTGCAGCTTCTGGCGAATCATCTTTATGATAATCAGATAAAAGGGGTTGTGAGTGAAGAGTGCTGGGAGGTTTCGTTGCTCAATACATTAAAAGACCTTGGGATTGAATACTTCTCTTCACTATATGATAAGGCCAGCGAGAGAGAGAAAGAACTGCTTTATATATTTGCAGAGAAAAGAGATTACCTTAGCCTCTCTCAGCTAAGAGATGTAATTATATTTGAGAAGAAGATAAAAAACTACCCTGTCTCCAATATTAAGAACTTTGTCTATAGGTTAGTAGATAAGGATCTTATTCTACGGCGGAATGATAAAAAATATAGAATCTTAGATAGGATGTTTGCAGAATATATTTTAAGGTTTAGATAAGAAGATGAATTGTAAAATCTGCGGTAACAAAGCTTCTTTTAAATTAAAGAGTCATAATTTAAAACTCTGTGAAGAGGATTTTAAAGTTTTTCTGGACAGACAGTTTAGGCGTGCAATAACAGATATGAAGATGTTTAACAGGCAGGAGTCTATTCTTGTTGCTGTCTCAGGAGGTAAAGATTCGCTTCTCTGCTGGCATCTCATTAACAAGCTGGCCTACAGGAGTGAGGGTGTTTTTTTAGACTTAGGCATAGAAGGCTTTTCCAGTGCCAGCAAAGATAAAATATTTAAGTTTGCAAAAGAGAGAGAGCTTAAGTTTAAAGTATTAAAAGTTGAAGAGTTGACAGGACTTGATATAAGAATGATGCTGAAAAAGAAAAGGTTCTGTGCAGTATGCGGGATGGTTAAAAGATATTGGTTGAATAGATATGCTTATGAGAATGGCTTTAGTGTTATAGCTACAGGACATAATTTGGAAGATGAGAGTGCAGTTCTTCTTGGCAATATACTGCACTGGCAGTTGGGCTATATCAGAAGGCAGTCTCCCAGGCTTGATGCAGTTGGTTCTAAGCTTATCAGGCGGGTAAAGCCGCTCTATAAGATGAGCGAATATGAGATAAGGACTTACGCTAGATTAGAAGGCATAGATTACCTTAGTGATAGTTGCCCGTTCAAAAAAGGTAATACTCAGGATATATATAAAGAAGCCCTCTCTTTAATAGAAGAATATTCTCCAGGTACAAGAAACAATTTCCTATTTCAGTTTTTGGATAAAAAGGAAGATATATTTGAGAAAGAGGAGAGTGTTCAATTAAATGAATGTTCTAAGTGTGGTATGTTGACAACTCAAGAGACCTGTTCATATTGTAAATTGATAGGAAAGGAGAAAGCTAGATATGAGCTTCAAGAAAAATGAACTTGTTATAGTGAGGGATGATAAAAATAAAACCTATCTCCAGAGACTGGATATTAAGGGCAGGTTTCAGTCTCACGTGGGCATAGTCTATCATAAGGATATAATCGGGAAGGAAGAGGGGGAGGCGTTTTTAACGTCTACAAATAGAGAGGTTACGGTATTCTACCCCACCTTAAATGATTTTATACAGAAGATGAGCAGGAAGACAGCCATAATACATCCTAAGGATATAGGGGTGATACTTTTCTGGGCGGATATTAAGCCGGGAGACAGAATAGTTGAAGCAGGCACAGGTTCCGGAGCGCTGCTTTTAGCGTTGAGTCGTTATGTAGGCAGGGAAGGTCATATATATTCATATGACAACCGTTCTGAGTTGCAGGATGTTGCACGGAAAAATTTAGAGAAGTTCTATAATAAATTCCCCGGCAATGTGACCTTAAAACAGCAGGATATTGCCAATGGGATAGACGAGGATAGTTTGGATGCTATAGTACTGGATTTCTCTCAACCCTGGGAGGTTATACCTGAAGCAGTTAACTCCTTACGAAGAGGAGGGAGCTTCTCCTCTTATGTACCGACCATTATTCAGGCTGAGAGGTTTGTTAAAGAGATAGAAGTAACTGAATCTTTCCTGGACATAGAGATAGTTGAGGTATTAATTAGGCCTTGGCAGATAAAGGGTTATAGCGTTAGGCCGCAGCATAGGATGGTAGGCCATACAGGTTTTATGGTCTTTGCCAGATTTAAAGGCTCTTTGAATACTAAAAAATAAGATTGATTATTTAATTTTTAATCTTTGACGTGAAGATACTTATTATAACTTTAAGCAATATAGGCGATGCTGTCCTAACGACAGGAGTATTAGAAGCTTTAAAGACTAAATTTCCTAACCTTATTTTAGATATTGCGGTTGATGAAAGAGCTCAGAGTGTATTCTCTTGCGATGAGAGGGTCAACCGGATTCATCTATATAAGAAGGGCTTCTCTTTCTTAGATAAGTTTAGATTTTTTATAGATTTAAGAGAGGAGAAATATAATTTAGTAGTGGATTTAAAGAATATCTTCGCATCTTTTTTGATAACATTCCGACCTTTAAAAAGCAAAAAAATCAAGGCCCATACTTATTTTAAACATAATATGGTTTTAAGAAGGTTTTTTAACAGAGAGGAACTTAGTAACTTTAAGCCTAAGGTTTTATGGAGCGAGAAAGAGAGAGAGTATATAGATTCGTTTGGATTGAATAAGTATTTAATAATATCTGCTATTGCAAAGAGCTCCACTAAGTCTTGGCCTTTAGAGCATTTTAAAGTTCTGATAACACTTCTTTTAAAGAAGTATCCCGACTTAGATATTGTTTTAACAGGCAGCGATGAGGAGAGAAGTATTTTAGAAGAGTTGGTTATAGATGATAGAGTTAAGAACTTTGGAGCTAAGACTACGATACCTCAGTTAGCCTGTTTAATAGCGGGGGCAGGGGTAGTTATAACAAACGATAGTGCATCTTTGCACCTGGCTTCGAGCTCAAATACACCTACGGCTGCAATCTTCGGCCCTACGTCTGCAGTCAAATACGGGCCGTTAGCAGATAACTCAGCTCTTATCAAAAGAGGTTATCCCTGCTCGCCTTGCGAGAGAGCTCAATGTATCTTTTCCGATAAGAGATGTCTGGAGTCTATTAAGCCAGGTTATATTTTAAATGTTGTCGAGAAGATATTAAAAGGAAAAGAAAGAAATAAGAACGACGAATACAACAGGATTCTTCTTAGCCGCACAGATAGGATCGGCGATCTCCTGCTTACTACTCCGGCTATTGAAGCGGTGCGAGATAAATTCCCCAATACATATATCTGTTTTCTCTCTAGCTCTAAGACGAAGGCGCTTTTAAAAGATAATCCTTATATTGATGAAATAATCGGTTTAGATAAAGATAAAAATCATAAAGGTATCTTAGGATTTTTAAGGCTGCTTAGAGAGATCAAAAAAAAGAAGTTTGATCTGGTTATTCATTTTCATCCTACAAATAGAAATCATCTGCTCTCTTTTTTTGGGGGTATTCCGAAAAGAGCGGGCTATGATTGTAAATTAGGTTTATTTAATAACATAAGAGTTGAACACAAGAAGCAGGAAGGTAAAGAGTCAGAAGCAGAGTATAATTTTGATCTTCTTGAAAAAATAGGAATTGATAAGGTGTCTTTAAATCAATTTGTAACTCCTGATAGAGATGCTTTAGAGTGGGTAGATAATGAGCTTCAAAGTAAAAATATAGCCCGCTTTATTGTTATCCATCCCGGAGCGTCTTGTAAATCAAAACTCTGGGATTTAGAAAATTTTGTAGAACTTTCAAAAAGAATAAAACTTGAAAATAACTTAGAGGTTGTATTTATATTAGGCCCTGATGATGAAGAGTTGAAAGATAGATTGAATCAATGTTTAGATTCAGGCTTGTATCTTTATTGCGATATTACTTTAGAGAGACTGGTAGCTTTAATATCAAGGGCCTCTTTTATGATATCCAATGATTCAGGCCCCATGCATATAGCCGATAGTCTATGCAAGCCTTTGATTGTGATATTCGGGAGGAATCAGGCCGGACTTTCGTATAGACGCTGGGGTCCTTTAGGAGAGAATGCTAAAGTAATATATGAAGATTCAGGGTGCGTAGAGTGCCTTGCTCATAACTGTAAAAAAGGTTTTATCTGTCTTAAGAATATTAGAGTCGATAGAGTCTATGATCAATTTGTAAAGATGGTAAGCGAGATTCATCTATGAAAAGATTGCTATTGGTTTTTATCTTAATTCTAAATATCTCTTGTGCCAGAAGAATGGCTATGAGACCTCCAGCTATCTACAATAGAGAGTGGCAAGAGAAAGATATTGTTATACCAAAAAGCGAGATGGCCGATTTTATTCATGAGAAGTTTTTCTATAAGATTCGCTGGTTTGGATTGACTGTTGCCGAGGCTGAATTTAAAAATTTAGGATTAGAAGAGTATAACGAAGTTGAATGCTACCATATAGTTATAAAAGTACGGACACATAAGGTTTTAAGTTTTATATTTAAGGTTAGAGATGAGTTCCATTCTTATATTGACAGCGAGAGCTTAAAACCCTTGGCCTATATAGTCAAAAGAAGAGAGGGTGGGTATCGCTCTGAATCAGAGACAATATTTGATTATGAAAATAATAAGTTAATATACCGTTCTCTTCTTGATGATTCTGAAAAAGAGATAGATCTAGAACCTGACTATTATGATTTTTTCAGCTGCTTCTATAAATTTAGAACCTCTGATTTCAATGAAGATCTCTATAGTTTTAAAGTGGTTCAAAGGGCAAAAATATGGCAGGTAGATATTAACGTCGTGAAGAAAGGTCTTCTTGAGTTGCGCGGGCATGGTACTCCGGATGTTATCTTAGTCAATATTAAAGCATCAAGTGGACAGGAGAAGGCAAGAGGAGAGGCCTGGATCTGGTTCTCCGGGGATAAAAATAAGGTTCCTTTACTGGGCCAGTTTAATATTGATATACCTGTTGTAGGGACTGTAAGAGCGGCACTTGAGCCCTGACGCTTATTTAGACCTCTTTTCTTGAATAATGAGTTCTACAATGCTATTATCTTAGGCATGGCTAATAAAGCTATCCCAGACTGGGTTTTAAAGAACGGGGATTCGGTTAAATCTATTCTTGAGCGGTTTAGGAAAAAGAGAATTCTTATTATCGGTGATTTGATTTTAGATCAGTTTATCTGGGGTGATGTCTCGCGTATCTCGCCTGAGGCTCCGGTGCCTGTTGTCTGGGTAAAGAGAGAGTCTTATATGCCCGGAGGAGCTTGTAATGTTGCCCATAATCTATCTGAGCTGGGTTCTAAGGTATCTGTTGTGGGTATAGTTGGTGATGATGCCAATGGAGGTATACTTTTGTCGGAGCTCAATAATATAGGAATAGATACAGCTAAAATTATCAGAGATTCCTCACGTCCCACAACACATAAGGTGAGGGTTATTGCTCACTCTCAGCAGGTTGTCAGGATAGATAGAGAGAACCCTGAGGCTGTGAGCAGAAAATCAATCAACTCTATTTTGGATATGCTAGAGGAAGAGGTTAAGGAGGCAGACGCAGTCATTATAGAAGATTATGGTAAGGGACTAATAACCTCTCAGCTTGTAAAAAGAGTAGTTGAGTTAGGCAAGAAGTTTAAAAAAGTTATAACAGTTGATCCCAAGAAAGAGCATTTTAAATACTATAAAGGTATCACTGCGATCACTCCCAACAGAGCAGAAGCAGAAGAGGCTGTTGGTTTTAAGATAGAAGACGAGGAGAGTCTTAAGAGAGCAGGCGGTAAATTGATAAAAAAATTGAATGCTAAGTCAGCCCTGATTACATTGGGAGATAAAGGAATCTATCTCTTTGAGAGTAGAAAAAGACCGCTGCATATTCCTACTATGGCTCGCCAGGTCTATGATGTCTCTGGTGCAGGAGATACTGTGATTGCAGTCTTTACTCTTACAGTTGCCTCTGGTGCAAGTTTGGCTCAGGCGGCATATATCGCTAATCAAGCAGCAGGGATAGTTGTAGGCAAGATAGGAACAGCAACGGTGAGCAAGAGAGAGCTCTGGGGAGAGATAAGGAAGTGGAAGTAGCAGCTGTTATACCCGCACATCTTGATTCAAAGCGGCTCTATAGGAAAGTCTTAAGAAAGATAAAAGGTAAGAGTTTAATTGAGCATGTATATTATCGTGTTAAAGAATCCAAATATATTGAGAAGGTCTATGTTGCCTCATCGGATAGAGAGATAATAGATGAGGTAGTCTCTTTTGGGGGAGAATTTATAAAGACAACCAAAATTCACAACTGCGGAACTTCGAGGGTCTCAGAGGCGTCTTCCTCTCTGGATGCAGCTGTTATTATAAATGTTCAGGCCGATGAACCTTTAATATCTCATGAGTTGCTTGATGAGATGGCAAGATATATGACGGATAACAGAGATATAGAGATATTGACTCCGGTTAGAAAGATTACAGAGTTTGATGAGATTGATAATAAGAACGTTGTTAAGGTTGTGTTTAATAAAGATAATAAAGCATTGTACTTCTCTCGTTTACCTATACCTCATGGCGGAGAGGAGTATTATAAGCATATAGGCAGCTACTGTTTTAGGAAGAGTTTTCTGCTCTCTTATTCTGAGCTAGAAGAGAGCAGTATTGATAAAGCTGAGAAATTAGAACAGTTGAGATTTTTGTATAATGGTTATAGAATAGCTGTATTTGTTACAGAGCATGAGACTATTGGTGTTGATACAGAAGAAGATTTAAGAAGAGTAGAGGAGATATTGGGTTGAAAAAAATAGGTTTTGATAATGATAAATATCTGGATCAGCAGAGCAAAGAGATTTTAAGCCGGATAGAGAATTACGGTAATAAGCTCTATTTAGAGTTTGGAGGGAAATTACTCTACGACTATCATGCTGCCAGAGTTCTGCCCGGTTATGACCCTAATGTTAAGATAAGGTTACTCCAGAAACTGAAAGAGAAAGCAGAGATCATACTCTGTATATATGCGGGTCATATTGAGCAGAGAAAGATAAGGGCAGATTTTGGTTTTACCTATGATGTTGATGTCTTAAAGATAATAGATGATTTAAAAGGATGGGGTCTTAATGTGTCGGGTGTTGTTATTACGCGCTATAAAGAGCAGCCTGCGGCAAAGATCTTTAAGAATAAGCTTCAGAGAAGAGGTGTTTCCGTCTACACGCATAGTTATACAGAGGGTTATCCTAATAATATTAATCTTATCGTAAGCGATAAAGGTTACGGTGTGAATCCTTATATTGAGACTAAAAAACCACTTGTTATTGTTACGGCTCCCGGTCCAGGTAGCGGTAAGTTAGCGACTTGTCTATCTCAGCTTTACCATGAATATAAAAGAGGTATTCAGGCGGGTTATGCAAAGTTTGAGACTTTTCCTATTTGGAATATACCGCTTGAACATCCTGTAAATGTTGCTTATGAGGCCGCAACAGCAGATATAGGGGATTATAATTTAATAGACCCTTTTCACCTTAAAGTTTACGGGAAAGAGGTTGTCAATTACAATAGAGATGTTGAGACTTTTCCTATTGTAGAGAGAATTTTAGAGAAGATAACCGGGAAGAGTTCAATATATAGATCACCAACTGATATGGGTGTTAATAGATGCGGTTTTGGGATTACGGATAATGAGGTTGCGAGTAAAGCAGCATCACAGGAGATAATTAGAAGGTATTTTAGATATAGATGTGAGTATATGCTCGGCTTAGTCGACAGAGATACTGTAATTAGAGTAGAGAAGCTTATGGAGAAGGTCGGAGTCAAAGAGGAGGACAGGAGTGTGGTCTCTGCTGCAAGAGCTGCGGCAGCTGGAGCTGAAGAGACAGGCAAGGGACATAAAGGTGTTTTCTGCGGTGCGGCAATTCAATTGCCGAGTGGTGATATAGTTACAGGTAAGAACTCACCGCTTATGCATGCAGCTTCCAGCGTTGTTTTAAATGCAGCGAAGACACTTACCTCTATGCCTGATAATATTCACCTTCTATCTCCTAATATAATAGATTCTATCAAGAGCTTCAAAAAGGATGTTATGGATGTAAAGTCTGCCAATCTTAATCTTGAAGAGACTTTAATCGCCTTAAGTATTTCTACGGCAACTAATCCTGCAGCACAGTCTGCTATGGAGAGCTTGAATAAATTAAAAGGTGCTGAGATTCATATGACGTATATGCCTACAGCCGGAGATGAGTCAGGGTTGAGGACTCTCTCTTTGAATTTAACAAGCGACCCTAATTTTTCACCCCACAATGTCTATCTGGCTTAAGATATGAAAAAGAGAACTATAAAGATAACTGATTTTAACGTAGGCGAAGGATCTGATTTATTATTTATTCTTGGGCCCTGCGTTATTAAAGACTATGCTTCGCTATTTGAGAATGCAAAACAGATAAAATCTATAGCTGAGAGTGAACAGATAAGCTTCATATTTAAGGCAAGTTATGACAAAGCTAACAGAACATCATTAGACTCTTTTCGCGGAGTGGGTTTAAAGGAGGGTCTCTCAATACTCTCTGAGATTAAAAAAACTCTTGGTATTCTCATAACCTCTGATATCCATTCACCTTATGAAGCTGAAGAGGCAGCCTCAGTGCTGGACTTGATTCAGATTCCTGCATTGCTCTGTCGTCAGACCGATATTATAGTCGAAGCCGCAAAGACAGGAAAACCTGTAAATATAAAGAAAGGTCAGTTCATGGCCCCCTGGGATGTTTTAAAGGCGGTTGATAAGGTTTATCAGCAAGGTAATAAGAATGTTATTGTAACAGAGCGGGGAAGTTGTTTTGGTTACAACTATCTCATAAATGATTTTAAAGCAATTCCCCGAATGCAGAAAGATGATCTCATAGTTATCTTTGATGCAACCCATAGCGTTCAGCTTCCTTCAAAGGGAGTCAGGAGCGGCGGAGAGCAGGAATATGTTTCCTATCTCAGCCGGGCAGCAGCAGCGGTTGGAGTAGACGGATTCTTTTTGGAAGTACATGAGAATCCCGAAGAAGCCCTATCGGATGCTTCTTCTATGATAGATTTTAAACAGCTCCAGGAGATAATAAGAGTGGTTAAAAAGATAAAGGGTGCGGCAGATGGATAGAGATAGAGTCTTAAAAAGAGTAAAAGATATTTTAAAGATTGAGACTGAAGCAATTCAAAATTTAAACGTAGGAAATGAATATATAGAAGCAGCCCAGATGTTATTAGATTGTAAAGGAAGGGTTGTAGTCACAGGCATGGGTAAGCCCGGTATTATTGCTCAAAAGATTTCTGCAACTATGTCTTCGACAGGTACGCCGAGTCTCTGCCTTCACCCTGCAGAGGCAGTCCATGGGGATTTAGGCAGGGTTACAGCCGAAGATGTTGTAATAGCCCTTTCAAATAGCGGAGAGACGGATGAGATAAAGAATCTTTTACCTGTTATTAAACGCATTGGCGCAAAACTTATTGCAATAACAGGTAATCTTAAATCTACTTTAGCCCAGATGAGCGATGTAGTTATAGGTGCTAAAGTAGATAGAGAGGCTTGCCCTTTTAATCTTGCTCCTACTGCCAGTACGACAGCTATGCTTGCTATCGGAGATGTTTTAGCTATTACACTTCTGGAATTGAAAGGTTTTGATCAGGACGATTATGCGCTCTACCACCCGGCAGGTATCTTAGGTAAAAAACTGTTGCTTAAAGTCGAAGATATTATGAGAAAAGGTAATAACCACCCTATTGTTAAAATTGACGCTTCTGTAAAAGATGTTTTAATTGAGATTACTAAGTCCCATGCCGGTTCAGCCACGATTGTAGATTTGGGGGGTAAATTGAAAGGTATATTTACTGACGGAGACCTAAGGCGTTGGTTAGGTAAAAAGGGTGATATTTTAAACAGAGAGGTTGGTTCTATTATGAGCGAGAACCCAAAAAGGATTAAACTGGGAAATTTAGCTGTTGAAGCAGGTAAGATTATGCAAGAGTTTAGAATAGATGAACTTGTTGTTATAGACAGAGATAATCGCCCGGTCGGGCTTATCGATATTCAAGATTTATTAAAGGCGGGGTTAGTCTAAATTATGATTGATGAAAACGTAAAACAAAAATTAAAAGATGTTAAACTTTTAATATTAGATGCAGATGGTGTTTTAACAGATGGAAAGATTTATTATGGCAGTTATGGTGATGAGATTAAGGCTTTTGATGTTAAAGATGGTCTGGGTTTAAGCCTCTGGAAGAGGGCTGGAAAGATATCCTGTATATTGACTGCAAAAAAGTCACCGCTCTTAAAGAGAAGAGCGAAAGATGTTAAGATTTTTAAAGTCTATCAGAATGTGTATAGAAAAATAGATATTTATAAGAAGTTAAAAAAGAAGTTTAAATTAACCGATTCAAATATCTGTTATATTGGAGATGATCTTATAGATATAAGAGTTTTAAAGAAGGCTGGATTTGCGGCAACTGTTCCAAGTGCGCCCTCTGAGGTTAAAGAAGCTTCAAACTATATTACAGAGAATCCCGGAGGTTCTGGAGCTGTAAGAGAGATTGTAGAGCTCGTTCTTAAAGAGCAAGGCTTATGGGATAACCTGGTTCAAGATTTGATCAGTGATTAACAGAGAAGATTGGCATATCCATAGCATCTATTCCGGTGATTCAAAGACTTCTCCTATTAAGATTGTAGATACTTCTATAAAGAGAGGCTTGAAGAAGATATGTGTGCTTGATCATAATACAATAAGAGGCGGTCTAGAAGCTAGGGAGCATGCTCGGGGTAAAGATATAGAGATTTTAGTTGGAGCTGAGATTAAAACAGACAAAGGAGAGATTGCAGGTGTAGGGCTTGAGAGAGAGATAGAGTCCAGGGAGCTTTTCTCTGTGATTAAAGAGATAAAATCTCAGGGTGCTAAGATCTTAATACCCCATCCCTATGGAGGCATAAGGTACACAAAGAGAGATTATAGCTTGGAAGAGGTTGGGCCCTTTGCAGACTATATAGAGGTTTTTAATGGAAGGAGTTTCTTTAATTTTTATCAGAAGAGAATTTTAGGTTTTGCAAAGAGATTCGATATAATACCTATTCGTGGAAGTGATGCCCATTTTGCATTTGAGATAGGCAATCTTAGCATAAGGTCAATTTATAAAGGAATAGTAGGGTTTTTTACAACGGGATTTTTCAATGTGATCTTTGCAAATAGAAAAAGATTAAAAAGAAAATGAAAGCTGTAATAATTTTCTATTCTTTTACAGGGAATACGAGAAAGGTTGCTTTTGCTATAAAAGATTTTTTAATTCAACAGAGCATAGAAGTCGAGTCTTTAGAACTTAAGCCAGAAGTAGAGAGCAAGAGTTTTATCAAGCAGGCTTCCCAGTCTTTATTTGCTATGAAAGTTAAACTGTCTGGGGAAGATATGCCGGATCTATCTATCTACGACTATATCTTTTTAGGTACTCCGGTCTGGGCTTTTGCTCCTGCTCCTGCTCTAAGGAGTTTTATCCAAGATTGTGAGACATTGAGAGGTAAAAAGATCTGCCTTTTTGCAACTTATGGAAGTGGATTGGGTAAGAAAAAGTGTCTGGATAAAATGGAGAGTCTATTATCTAAAAAAGCCAAATCTATTGTAATGAGATTTACGATCTCTGATAAAAAAGTGGATAATAATGAGTATCTGCTGGATGTTCTATCTAGTAATATTAAATTATGAAGGTAGCAATACTTGCAGGCGGTAGCGGAACCAGGCTCTGGCCTCTGTCACGTCCGAGTTATCCTAAGCAGTTTCTCAGAATAAACTCAGAATATTCATTTTTTCAAAATACAATCCTAAGGTGTTTGAATAACGTAAAAATTCAAGATTTAATAATTTCAGCCCACAGGAATTATAAGTTTCATGTTTTATCTGATATCATGAAGATTTCATCTAAAGGTCAAGGGTTACCGCACTTAATATTTGAACCCCAAAGCAGAAATACTTTTTCGGCGCTTCTTGGTATTTTAAACTACTCTTTAAATGAGTTGAAGCTTAGGGAAGATGAAGTTATTGCAATATTGCCATCAGACCATCTTATCTCGCCAGCTGATAAGTTCTATGGTTTTTTAGAACTTGCTCAAAAACATGCTCAGGATGATAAGATAGTGATATTTGGTATAAAACCCAGCAACAATAGCAGCGGTTATGGTTATATAAAGACTGAAGGTGAGAATGAAGATATCTTGGCAGTTAAGAGTTTTATTGAAAAGCCTGACAGCGATAAGGTTAAGGCTTTGATAGCGGAGGGGAGCTGTTTCTGGAACTCTGGTATGTTCTGCTTTAAGATAGCTACGATTGTCGCAGAGATCAAAAAACATATGCCTGATGTAGCCAGGTTTTTAGAGCTCAGTTGGAGCAATTTTATAAATAAGTTTAGTGAGCTCCCTAATATATCGATAGATAATGCGATAATGGAGAAGACAGGTAGTGCAGCTTTGATCCCGCTTAATGGTATAAGCTGGAGCGATATCGGCTCTTTCGGAGCCCTTTATGATGTTATGGATAAGGATGAGTCTAGAAATGTATTATTAGGAGATGTAGTGGCCGAAGATACCGAAGGCTCCTTTTTGATAAGTGAAAAGAGGCTTATATCTGCTATAGGCCTTAAAGATATGCTTGTAATTGAAACTGAAGATGCTGTTCTGATTGCTCCAAAATCAGAGTCTCAGAAGGTTAAAAATATTGTCCAGAGATTAAAAGAGAAGAAAAGGAGTGAGGCTTCTGAGCATAAGACTCACTATAGGCCTTGGGGCAGCTTTAGTATATTAGAGGAAGGAGAGAGTTATAAGATAAAGCATGTGACTGTAAATCCCAAAGAGAGCCTAAGTCTGCAACTCCATGACAATAGAAGCGAACACTGGGTTGTAGTCAAAGGCAGGGCAAGGGTGGTAATAGGAGATAAAGAGAAGGTTATAGAGAAGAATGAATCTATATACGTTCCCAAAAAGACAAAGCATAGGCTGAAAAACCCGGAAAACGAAATTTTAGAGATAATAGAGGTTCAAAACGGAACTTATCTTGGAGAAGATGATATTGTAAGGTTTGATGATAAGTATAAGGATTTAAGGTAGTCTATTTAAGAAGAAACTCGATTAACTTTGTTGCCAGAAACTTCCTGAAGGTATCTTTCTTGTCTCCCTTGATGCTAGTTATAAGAATACCATGATGGTACTCTTTCTCTTTCTTTTTCATCTTCCAGACAACTTTGCCCTGAATAGGAATCAAGATAGGCTCTTCGTCATCTATGGCGAGTTTCATTTTGATAATAGAATTCTCTTTAAGCGGCATCGGAGTTATAAGACAGATGCCTCTTATCGATATATCCCTTGTCCGGACATTCTTTATCTTTCTAGGGTCTGTTACTTCTACTGAGTACTCTATAGGCATTCTGCCGTATTTTCTTCTATTGTTCTTTACTTTCATCATAGTTAAATTATAACACAATATGTTCTCTTTTCCAAAAATTATTGCCCGGATTAATATATAAAACTCAGTTTACGCAGCAGTTTTAAAATAGTATAATTACTTTATATTATGCAGGATAATAATACTTCAGACCAGATAGTGAATGAAATTAAGAGCCTTAAGAGGCAGATTGATGAATTTAAAAAGCTGCAGAGAGAGTGGAAGAGAGCTGAAGAGAATTTAAAAACGAGTGAAGAGAACTACAAAAAGCGTACTCAATCTATATATGATGTTGTCTATGAGATAGATTTAGGCGGTATCTTTACCTTCATTAGTAATTCTATTGAAAGATACGGTTATAAACCCAACAATTTAGTAGGAAAACATTTTAAATCTTTAATCCATCCTCAAGATATAGAAAAAGTAAGCCGAGAGGTAGTTCTACCTCATTATTTAGGCAAAGTTACAGGTGATGATAAGTCTCCTAAGCTATTTGATGAGCGTAGGACAGGAGATAGGATGACTAAATATTTAGAAATCAGAATTACTCCTAAAGATGCCCAAGGCGACAAAAATTATAGAATAGTTGAATTGCATGCAGCCGGGAAGTGGGGCGCAAATGAGAAGGGAGAGAGTAAATTCGTGGGCAGCATTGGAATAATAAGAGATATTACCGAGCGCAAAAAAGCAGAAAAAGAACTCAAGTCTACTTATAGCCGCGCAGAGCATCTTTACAAAGAGTTAGAAGAAGAGAATAAAAAACTGGATGAGTTAAGTGAATTGAAATCTGGATTTGTTGCTAACGCGTCTCATGAGATAAGAGCGCCGCTTGCTATTATCAAAGAGTCTGTAAGTCTATTTCTTGATCACATGTCGAAAGACTTAGCTGAGGAACAGAAGAGTATATTATCTATGACCAAAGTTAATATAGATAGGCTTGCCAAGATGGTAAACTCTTTGCTGGATGCATCTAAGATAGAGGCGGGTAAACTCGAGATAGATAAAGAAGAAATAAATATAAAAGAGATTATTTTGGATGTTGTAGTTGAGATGGGGTATCTTACAGATAAAAGAGGTATTGCTATTATCGAAAAATTGCCTCAAGAAGATCTCTATGCTTTCTGCGATAAAGAAAAGATAAGAAGAGTGCTTACCAACCTGGTATCTAACGCTCTTAAGTTTACCGACTCAGGGGGTAGTATTAAGGTTGAATGCAGCAAGAACAGTGAGGAGGTAAGAATATCTGTCTCAGATACAGGCTGCGGGATAGCCCAAGAGGATATATCGAAACTATTTGATAAATATAGCCAGTTCGGGAAGAAGAAAGATAAGGATATCAAAGGTACAGGTTTAGGCCTCTCAATAGTTAAAGGGATAGTCCAGATGCATGGGGGTAAGGTATGGGTTGAGAGTAAGCCGGGTGAGGGTAGTAGATTCTGTTTTACCCTGCCTAGGTTAACAAAGGAGGCTATTCTTAAGGATATTTTAAGTAAAGAGATATCTGTTACAAAAACCAGGAAGAGTTGTTTCTCTGTTTTATCTATTAGTTTTGACGATAATGATCAAGACAGGTCTTTGATACAAAAATTAAAAGAAGCAATTGATGATACATTACGCAGAAAGAATGATATTGTTTATGAACTTAATAATAAAATTATAGTAATATTACCAGATACTGATAAACGTAATGCTTTTACGGTTTTAGCCAGAATAAAAGAAAACTTAAACAAGCTTGTTTCCGGTAAAAATTTTAATATAAAAGATGCCGTTGTTATCTATCCTGGTGAAGCAAATAGCGTGGATGAAATTTTGAATAAGCTGAAAAAAATCTTATGAAAATAAGAGATAAAATAAGTTTATACTTTTTGGCAATAGTTTCAGTATTTGTGATTATTGCATCCTCTATTTTCTATAACACTGCCAAAGAGAATCTAAAGAGAGCAATATTTGAACATTTAAAAACAACTGCCATCTCAAGAGCGCACCATATAGAGACATTTCTTGAAGAACGTGAACAGGCTGTTAGGCTAACAGCAGAAGAAAATATTTTTAAAGAATTTTCAGGAGCTATTGCTGTGTATCTTAAAGCAGAAGAATTATTTAAAATTACATTAGACAGGACAGGCTTAGGTGAGACAGGAGAGATATACCTGGTAAACAAAGATAAATATATGATCAGCCCTTCTATCTTTCAAGAGCGTTTAATAAGATGACAGAGGATTTAAAGAAAACAACTATATCAGCGAAGAGATTAAATGAAGAGATTGCCGAACGTAAGAAGATGGAAGTAAACCTACAGCAGGCAACAGAAGAATGGGAAAGGACTTTTAATGCTATTTCAGATTTAGTTTTTATTCAAGATAAAGATTTTATTATTACGAAAGTTAACAAAGCTTTTGTCGATGTGCTTAAGATGAAGCCTGAAGATATTATAGGTAAAAAATGTTATCAGATATTTCATCATAGAGATACGCCTTGGTCGGGATGTCTTTTCAAAAAGACTCAAGAGAGTAAAGCCGTCCATACTGAAGAAGTGGATGACTTCATAACAGGTATTCCTCTTTCAGTGACCATTTCCCCGGTCTTTGATGAGAGCGGTAATGTGATAGCCAGCGTCCATATTGCGAGAGATATTTCAGAATGTAAGCAGGCAGAACGAATCAAAGACGAATTTATCAGTACAGTCTCTCATGAGCTGCGCACTCCGCTTTCAATAATCAAGGAAGGGGTAAGTCTTGTGCTGGATCAGATTCCGGGTAAAATAAATAAAGAGCAGGACGACATTCTTAAAACTGCAAAAGAGAATATTAATAGACTTGCAAAGATTATAAATGGTCTTTTGGATATATCAAAGATAGAGGCTAAAAAAGTCGAATTAGAAAAAAAAGAGGTAGAGATTTCAGTATTATTAAGTAAAATATCCAGTATATTTAAAAACTCTGCGCGTGAACGTGAAATTAATTTAGAAGTAAAGAGTTTTCAAGAAGATGTCAAACTTTATATAGATGAAGATAAGATAATTCAGGTATTTACAAATCTTATAGATAATGCTTTAAAATTTACGGAGAAAGGTAAGGTAGAGATAGCTATTTATGATATCGGTAAAGATGTTGAGTGTAGTGTTTCCGATACAGGTAGAGGTATATCAAAAGAAGACCTTCCAAAATTATTTGATAAATTTCAACAGTTCGGTAGAACCCCTGGTCCTGGTGCTAAAGGAACAGGTCTTGGGCTCTCTATATCTAAAGGTATAGTTGAGATACATGGAGGCCGGGTCTGGGTTGAGAGTAAGCTGGGTAAAGGTACTAAATTCATTTTTACTTTACCGAAAATAGCCGTTAAATAGGAGGTGGTTTTATGAACAAGATTCTTATTATTGAAGATGAACCCGAGCAAATTAAATTAATATCTATAAGGCTTAAAGCTAATGGTTATGATATTATATCCGCATCTACAGCTCAAGAAGGATTGAGAATTGCAGAAGAAGAGAAGCCAGATTTAATACTTTTAGATATTCTTCTCCCGGATATGAGCGGTTTAGAAGTTGCAGAGAGTCTAAAATCAGATATTACAACAAAAGATATCCCTATAATAGCTATTACTGCAGTTGGTACTCTTGATATTGAAGAGCAATGCAAGGAGGCTGGAATATCTGGTTTTTTGCGTAAGCCTTATGAATCTCAAGATTTAATAGATAAAATTAAAAAACAATTGGAGGCATAGAATATGGCTAAGAAGATATTGATAGTAGATGATGAGCCTGATGTAATAAAGGTGCTTGGGATGAGGCTTAAGGCAAACAATTATGAAGTTATATCGGCTCAAGACGGAATTCAGGCTGTCTCTATAGCACATAGAGAGAAACCGGATCTAATAATTCTTGATATAAAGATGCCTGCTCAGGATGGTTATGCTGTCTATGAGAATTTGAGGATGGCTGTCAGTACTAATCTGATACCGATAATATTTTTAACAGCTCTTCCGCCTGAAGAAGTCGAAAAGAGAGTCCAGGAGTTAGACGCAGACGGGTATATATCCAAGCCTTTTGATACAGAGAATATTTTAAATAAAATAAAAGAGTTAATACCAGATTAAACTCAGGAGGTTAAGATGAAGATACTTATAGCTGATGATGAGAAGGATTTAGTATTTCTGCTTAAGATGCGCCTTGAATCGGTAGGATTTGAGATAGCAACAGCTTATGATGGTATTGAAGCACTGCAGAAAGCTCACAGCGAGAGTCCGGATTTAATCATATTGGATATTATGATGCCTGCAGGGGACGGTTTTAGGATATGTGAGAAGCTTAAGTCGGAAGAAGATACATCATCTATTCCGGTTATATTTCTTACAGCAAAGACCCTTGATAAAGATGAGAGAAAAGGTTTAAGTATAGGTGCAGAGTATTATTTTAAAAAGCCTTTTGAGGCGGAAGATTTGATTGAGACTATAAATAAAGTTTTAAAGAAACCCCAGCAGCTTAGAGAAGAGATTAAGCACTCAAAAGTCTGGAAACTATTTTTAATTACAGATAATATAGATGTATTACAATTGCTTGAGCCAAAACTAAAAGAGGAGAATTTTCAATATCAGATTGCTCAAAAGAGAGAAGATATTTTAAGTAAATTAAATCTTTTTGATCCCCAGCTGATAGTATTTGATGTTTATGCAAAGAGCATAGATGCTCTAAGGTTTTTAGAAGAAATGAAAGATGAAGAAAGTATTAAGAAGGCACCTTTTGTCTTGCTTGCAGCGCCTGGAGATAAGGGCAGGTTAGAAGATTATAAAAATATTGTTCAGATTATAGATATAGTTGAAAACCCTTATGATATCTTAGAGCTTATAGCTGTTATTAAAGCCCATTTTAAATAAAAGTTATTTATTATCGTAGAATAGAGTCTCCCTGTCGGATAGTCTGCCTTTTTCTATTAGCTCATCTATTAAAGTTTGTCTAACAGTATCTTTTTCATTTTCATAATAGCTTCTCGTAGCTGTTTTTAAATTAGAGAGTATGGATAAAAATATTAACAGAGATGTTATTAAGACCGATATTTTTAAAAAACTATCTTTTTTCATAACACTCAATCTTACACTGTATGCATTCTGGGTCTTTAGAGTTATTATTTTGTAATTCACAATAGCTGAATCTTTTTTTAAATATTTTATTAAATAACGAGATTTTATTAAACATTGATAGTAATGCTCCAACAACACAGAAATATCTGCACCAGAATCTCGGTATAAATAGCGAGAAGAGCAACGCTATATATAATAATAAACTATTAAATCCAGGTTTTGAGAATATTGAAGTTAATCGAGATAGTGGCTCTTGTTGAAAAATATAATTATTCTTTGTTATAGAGAATAATATTATTACTATTGAGAGTAGAATATATTTTATATACCTGATCTTATTATCTAGCTCTTTAGAAGGTTTGACTTCTATTTTTTTTATGTTTAACAACTTCTGCAAAGCTCCAAAAGGGCAAAGAAATCCACAATATATCCTTCCGTATATTAATGCTAATATAAAAGGCATAAAAGTTATGGTCCAAAGAGAGAGGTTTTTGATAGAGGGTAAATTTAGATTTAATATATTAAATATATGAAATAGAGATAGCTGTAACTGTAATATTAATCCCAATATTATTACAACCAGCAACTGGTATAATATCTCTATCTTTGAGTTTAGACTTCTATGGAAGATATAGAGACCAGTCAGTATAAAAAGTATAAATATAATACTTTTAAGTATTTCAGTTAAAGGTGGTGTTAAATCTATTTGAGGCTCTTTTTCAATAAAATCTTTTGATATCTTTTGAGCGGTTTTCTTGACCGTTTCAATTATAGCTTTTGATGTATAGGTTGCAGAGGTCACAGCATCTATATCGTTTATTCTATAAAGCTCTGTTAATAATCTACCTTTAAAGCTATTAAGCCAGGGTTCTACTCTTTTTAAATAACTGGGCGTCTCTTTAGGATCAATTATTTTTAAATCTATTATCCTGTAATTACTATCTGTTCTGATCTCTATATCAACCAATCCAGCAAAACCTTTAGATGATACACCTAATTCTCTGGAATTAAATATGTGGTATCTCTTCTCTTCTCTTTTTTCTTGGATTCTAATAGAGGTTGCTACTCTATTGTCTTCTGCAATGTAAGGTCTGCTTTTGATGTAGCTTGACCCTATTAACACTAATAGAGATATTCCAAATAGGAAATAGGATGTCTTTATATAAGGGAAAGATAATCTACCTAAACTGAATATACGTTTTTTTAATATTCTAGCGTTTGTTCCCAGTTTAATCAGCAATAAGATAACAAAGGTTAAAATGCTTAAGAAGAGCAGTGTTTTAGATATGCCCAGAAGAGGTATCAATATTATTCCTGTTATAGTTGAACCGATTGCCGCACCCCAGTGATCTAGCGATTGAAGTATACCTGCTAAACTAAGTAAACTCAGTTGCTTGTTTTCTAAAACCCTGGCTGTCAATGGGTAGGATGCCCCAGTTAGTATGCCTGAGAATAGAAAGAGAGATGAAAATATCGGTATAGATAGTTGATAGGAGAGGTTATTTATTACCTCTTTGAATAGATAAAAACTAAATAGATATATCAGCAGTTGTATTGATAGTATCAATATTATAATTTTAAATGGCTCTGTCTTATCAACAATTTTTTTAATAGAGAGACTGCCTATCGCCAGCCCCAACATAAAGAGGCTGCTTAATAACCCTATATAGATATATATGGTTCCGAAGATGTTCTGGAATAGAAATAGCAATACTATATGATAGATAAAAGCAGAAGACCCAGAAAAAAGCTGGTAGAGTTTAGCATTAAATACGGCTTCTACTTGAGGTTCGTTAGCTATAAATTTAAGGTAGTGTACTCTTAAGATAAAAAATATTAAAATTGCTATAAAGAATAAAGGGAATCCGTATATAAACAGTAATTTCATTGTTTGAGTAATTTTTAAACCGCTATATTCTGTAAAGACCAATAGATTTAGAAAATAAGATAAAGGTTTTTTGTCCGAATTGATTAAAAGATTATAAGTACTATTTTGATAGCTATCTTTTATAAATTGTACCCGGTCTTTATCTATAAGGCTATAGAAGCTCTCAGGAGAGAAGGTATAGTCATCTGGAATATATATCAGCCCTCTCCTGTAGAGTTCATCGGCTGATTGAGTGATATTAGAATTTCTTGAGCCTGCAAAAAACCATAAATTATCTCCTGGGATGAGCACAATCTTTTTAAATTCCGTTTGCAGGGTATGGTAGATTGAAGAGCCATAATTCTTTAGCTCCTTTGATAGAAAGTTCTCAGCAGAAGTTATCTTTACTGCAACGCCACCGTTATTTTTAAGGTTATCTTTAAGCAATCTGTAAAACTCTTCTGTATAGAGTTTATTTGCATAGGCGCTTGATGGTTCAGGTTCGTTGATTATTATAAGGTCATATCTCTCTTTATGTTCTTTGATGTAGTTTCTGGGGTCTTTGAAGATAAACTTAACTTTTTCTTCTTTAAATATTCTCTCTATCTCAGGTGGAGCGTGTCTTTTTATAAAGTCAAAATAGTCGCTATCTTTATATACATTGACTATCTTTTTAATATTAAAATCTAAGAGAGACTCTATCTGATTTTCAAAACCTTCGCCCAGTATCAGAATATCTTCAGGCATATCTAACATTGCAATAAAGAGGCTTACACTCTCTTGGGATGATATCTTATCAGGTAAGGTTTGGATTGCCTCTCCGTTTGACAGGAGTATTATTTTCTCTTTGTATCTACCGATGCTTATCTGTTGATAGGGAGTATCGATTGTTTCGATTAATTCTGCATCTGGAATAATCTGTTTAAAGCGTATATCGTTAAGATACTTTTCAAGAGGTTTTTGATAGATAAATAGTAGAGAGAATAATATCAAAGATAGAGAAGATAGAATTTTATTTGTTTTAGTTTTTCTATAGATACTTTCAAAGCTCGTTATAATAGCAAAAAGAAGACAGCAAGTTATTAAAATTATTGTTGCGGGGAATAGATTTATCAGAAGTAACGTTATTAAGATTCCGGCTATTACACTGCCCAGAGATTCAAATATATAGGCATCTGAGATTATGTTTTTAGATGATTTTTTATGGTTTTTTAATAGTTGGCAGCCGGATGTAAATAAGATACCTGTGAATAAAGCTAGAGGTCCATTAAATAGGATGCTTAAGGGTATGGCTTTCTGGAGTGGAAATAACTCCCAAGCTTCTATAGATGCAAGGGGTTTAAAGAAACGAAAGAGCAGGAATTGAAAGATTGCAAGAAAAGGGTAGAGCTTCAGTAGTTTAGGAAACAGTTTTGATATTTTTTGATATTTTCTTGTTAAAGTTGCTCCAATCGCAATCCATAGAAACCAGGAAGCGTAAAATATTCCTATTGAGAGCTCATTTCCGTTAAATGATACCAGGTATTCTCTTAAGAGTATTGTCTGCAAAAGGATTGTGAATGCTCCGAGTGCAAAAAAGATGATTTTATAGATACTTTTTTTCATTCTTCGGAGAAGACCTCAGCTTGAAATACTTCAAAGCTTGTACCTTCTTTATAGGCGTGGGGTGAGAGCCCAGCTTTATAGGAGAGATGAGAGAGGGTGGTATCTAAGTCCCAGCCTTGTTCTGGTGCAACTTGAGGCAAGAAGACTGCGCCTCTTGAACCTTTCTTTAATAATATCCCATCTCTACCTATTACTATATCTTTGTAATCATCTATTTTCCGGGGCGGTGTTAGGGCAGATATCTCTATCTCGATTTTATCCAATTCCCCTGCTGTAACTTGAGTAAATCTAAAGTCATTGACTGCTGCATCAATTGTTCTTTCAATTACGACTTGATATAGATGTTTTCTTGGAAGTATCTCGCCAATACAACCTCTGAGCTGCCCTTTTTTGTGCAAGGTTACAAATGCCCCGCGGTTCTTTTTGAGGTTCTCTGTCAGTTTAATTCCTAGATCCTCTATCTTTGGAATCTTTTTCTCTCTGATATAACTCTCCAAGACTGCGCGGGATAGTTTAAGTAAAGATTTCTTCTCCTCTTCTGTCAATCTGTTTTCTGGTATGCCTTCATTTAGATCAGAATTGTTATTGTAAAACCCTATAGTTACATAGCTTATAGAGGTTGAGAAATCACCGGTCATCTCACCCAAAGTGTCATAGCGTATAACTCTTGCTTTAGTATCTTTAGGTAACATTGAGAGTAATATTGCTATCGGGATACGTCCGCATATAGTTGCCTGGGTCTTCTGGATATATTTTAGAAAGCCATTATGATCTAAGTTTTCTATTTTCTCTATAGCTCCATAGTCCAACCTTCTTATATTCTCTTTTATATTGTCATTAAACGGAACATAATCGTAGCGATAGCCGTAATGAGTGAAATCAGAACTTATTATAAATATTGAATCTCCAGAGACATAATTTTTTAATATCTCTGCTGCCTTCTCTACTCTTTCTATGTTTAACTGTCCTACTACTATAGGGATTATTTTAAAGTCTGAGAGAATGACCTGTAGAAAAGGAATTTGTAACTCTATACTGTTCTCATTATAAAAAGCCTCATCAGTTGCTTGGAATATTTCTGTTTCAAGTAGCTCTTCTTTAATTTTTTTATCTATCTCTATTTTGCCCAGAGGTGTTTTAAAATAATCGCTTTGAGGCAGTATAAGTTTATCTGTATGTAATCTATGAGATGGGCCAAGTATAAATACATATTTAATTTCTCTAGATAACAGTTCTTTGTATCCATAAGCAGCTGTCTGTCCAGACCAAGCTAGACCTGCATGAGGTTCTATTAATGCAATAGGCCTCTCGCAAGGCGTGGTCTCTACTTTATCTAAGAAAGAGTAAACCATATCTTTGAGTTCATTTGGTTCCTCAGGATACCAGCCGTGACAGCTGGCATTTAATGTCTTTGCATCTGTTTCTTTTGACATGGTATTTACCCCCAGTAATAATATTAGGATTATAAATATCTTCTTCATCCTGCCAGATTATGTTTTAAATATATATCTTTTTTAGACAATACCCTTCTTCTCATTTTAGATATAGAAGAGTTCTCTCTACTCCATTTAATCGGAATAAAGCTTAAAATAATAGTCAAAAAAAGAAATTTAGTGCTTAAGGCCAAGAATCTCTTTCTCGTTATCTCTGAATGTAATAAATTTTCTAATTTAGATGTCAGTGTTTCTATGCTTCTATACATTATCTCTCCACTCTCCTGCAATTATTTCTAAGCAATTAGGGCATTTATTATCTTCTATCTTATAATTTATTATTTTGTAACCTGCTCTTTCAACCAATAGATTGTTACAATTTGGACAATAAGTGTTCTCTTCTTTTACTCCATATACATTGCCTATATATACATACTTGAGTCCGATATTCCGGGCTATTGAGTGGGCTTTTTTGAGCATCTCATACTGTGTGACAGGGATATTTTTCATCAGATAGTGAGGTTGAAATCTAGAGAAATGTAAAGGGGTATCTGCTCCGAGGTTCTCTTTTATCCAGAGAGCCATTCTCTCTATCTCTTTTGGATCATCATTCAATGTGGGTATTATCAGATTTGTTATCTCAAGCCAGAGGCCGATCTCTTTTGCTATTAAGAGTGCATTTAAAACCGGCTTTAGAGTACCGGTTGTTATCTTTCGATACATTTCATCATTAAAGAATTTTAAGTCTATGTTGGCTGCATCTATATAGCGGTATAGTTTACGCAGTGGTTTCTCATTACAATATCCTGCAGTTACAAGTACATTCTGTAAGCCGTAAGAGTTAGCTATTATAGAGGTGTCCAAGGTATACTCATAGTAGGATAGTGGTTCGGTATAAGTATAAGCTATCATATTAGAACCATTCTTTCTTGTTAGGGAGACTACATCCTGGGGCTGTAGTGAATAAGAAGGTATATCCTCAGGATTACTTTGAGATATCTGCCAGTTCTGGCAGTTTTTGCAGTGTAAGTTACAACCTGCGGTTGCAATAGATAGTATCTTTTCTCCGGGATTAAAATGAAAGAGTGGTTTCTTCTCAATGGGATCCATATGTATTGAGCAGGGCCGGCCATAAGTAAGCAAGATCAACTTACCGTTCTGATTGTAACGGACCTTGCAATCCCCTCTTGAGCCGGGTTTTATCAAGCATTGTTTAGGGCAGAGTTTACACTGAACAGTATTCATAGGATTATTGTATTAATATAGTAAATTATATTGAATTCTTTACACTGCTGCCACTATAATCTACGGTAATGAAGAGATTAGGTATTATATCTGTTTTTCTTCTGCTCTCAGGTTGTGTTACAACTGGGCCTCCGGTCTATAAGGGGGAGATCTATCAGACTCAGGAAAAGCTTAAAGTCAAAGTCTTAAAGTATCAACTTGAAAAAGAGAGAGATGTCGTGGCAGTGGGCTATGAGCTTCTCAAGGCTTTGCCGGATAACGGTAAAAGTTTCCCCTATCTAGGTGCTCGTTTTATTAAAATTGATCAATATTCAAAGGAACTTTTTAATATTGTAAATAATTATGGTATTACAGTTGCTTATGTAGTTAAAGAGTCTCCGGCGGATAAAGCTGGAATAAAGAGAGCGGATGTTATCAAAAAGATTAACGGACGCATTATAAATACAGAGAGAGATTTAAAATATACTTTGAATAATTTAAGGCCTGGAGAGAAGTTGGATTTTGAATTGATAAGAGCTCATAATCTCATAAGATCAACAGTTATCTTAGAGAGAGTTGGACTTGATATAAATTTTGGTATGTTGAACGAAGAGTCTGTTAATGCCGGGGCATCGTTGAAGGAGGTGGTCGTGACATATGGCTTAATGAGGTTTATTGAATCGGAAGATGAGCTAGCTATTATTTTAGGTCATGAACTTGCTCATATTGTCCGAGGCCATATTGGGAAACGCATCGGAACCGATCTTTTCTCCGTTTTGCTGGGAGTAGCAGCTGGATATGGAGCAGAGAGTATATCTCCTGGTAGCGGTGATGTTGTAATGCGAGGTATTGGCGGTGCATTCAGCAGCTTGTATTCCCGGGAGTTTGAGAGAGAAGCCGACTATTTTGGTGTTCTTTATGCTTATAAGGCAGGTTATGATGTCAGAGCCGGAATTGATATCTGGGAGAGATTTGCTATAGAGATGCCTGAATCAATGGTTCGAGATTTCTACAGTAGCCATCCTACTTCAACAGAGCGGTTATTAAGGATAGAGAAGATTGTAAGAGATTTAGAAGAGGGCAGGATTACTGTTGATTAGCGCTGCCATTTTATAGTTATATTGAACATTGTTTCTTGATAGAATATGGTTTAACTCAAAAGATTTATTTAAATTATGGAAGCATTAATCACAGTATTTTTTTTAATTTTGGTTTTAATTTCCCTTCTGTTTACTCTCTTTGGAAATTTTGGCAACCTGTTGATTTTGGTATTCTCTTTCATCTATTCTGCCCTAACAAGTTTTGAGATAATACTGCCCAAGGTTCTTCTGGCCCTGGCTTTGATATATCTAACAGGTGAGCTGTTTGAATATATATTTATAATACTTGGAGTTAGAATCTCAGGGGCTACCAAGAGGGCCGGCTGGGGGGCTATTATAGGCGGTTTAGTAGCGGTTGCTGTCTCACTTGCATTTTTGGGCGCAGGTTTTATTCCTTTGACAATAGCAGGAGTCTTCCTTGGGGCTTTCATTGTTGAACTTAAAGAGAAGAAAGATATATTTAAGGCTCTACGTGCAGGGTTAGGCTCTTTTCTGGGCAGGCTTGGAGCAGTAGTATTTAAGCTGATACTGGGTATTTTAATGATCTGTATCATAGTAGGTCATATCTTAAGTTACTTAAATATAATTTAATATCTGAAATATTTTTATGAAATGTGTAGTTTTTGATTGTGAGACTACGGGTTTAAGTTCTTATTCAGGTGATAAAATCTGTGAGATTGGAGCGATTAAGTTAAAGGGTGATAAGATTATAGATAAATATTGGCATCTGATCAATCCCGGAAGAGATATATCTTATGCAGCTTATATGGTAAACAAGATAACTCCAAGCATGTTAAGAGATGCTCCAACAATAGGGGAGATACTGCCGTCATTTTTAAAGTTTATAGAAGGTAATAAGCTTGCTGCCTATAATGCAGGGTTTGATATCTCTTTTCTGAATTCGGCGCTCCATGACTGCGGTTATAAAGATATCGATTCCAAGGAAGTCGTAGATATTTATATTTTAGCAAAGAAGATGTTGCCTGATTTAGACAAGTATCCTCTTTGGAATGTAGCTAAAAGTCTCCAGTTGCCAGTTATTGCGACTCACCGTGCTTTAGCCGATGCTCAGCTTACTGCAGATGTTTTTTTAAAGCTGATTGAAATGGGGGCTGATAAGTTTTTAAAGAGAGTATATTTAGATTATACTCAGAAGATAAAGGTTATTGAAAGTGCAATACGCAGTAAGCAGTCTCTTAAGATTAGATTTGCCAACAACAGCGGTAATATTTCAGAAAAGAATATAGTGCCTTACAGAATAAAAGAGCTTAATGGAGAAGAGGTTTTGGATTTTGAATCTGAATATCCGCCTAACTCTATAGCTTTACACCTTATTGAGGAAGCGGTGTTATGATTTTAGCTTCGATTACAATGCTCTCTATAGCGGTATTTTTTGCTTTTATTGTCTGGTTAGTCTATAAAAGATTTTGGATTAAGATTAACCCTGAACTAGAGAAAGCCATAGAGATGCTTACTGGTTTAAATTGCGGTGCCTGCGGTTTCTCCAGTTGTGAAAGTTTTGCCAGAGCTCTCTCTGAAAGTAAAGAGGTGCGATGTCCAATGCTTGATAGTGACAAGATGTCAAAACTCTGTAATATATTAGGAACTAAGGGCGTTGAATCAACTCTTAAGAGAGCCGTAGTGCTTTGCAAGGGTACTGATAAAGATAAGAAGTTTTATGCTCGGTATAGAGGGATAGAGAGTTGCCATGCTGCAAGTCTCAATGCTGCTTATCAGGGATGTAGTTATGGCTGCCTTGGTTTTGGCGATTGCAGCAAGGTCTGCCCTGTATCTGCAATATCGATAAAAGATGGTCTTGCTATTATTGATATAAACAGATGTATCGGTTGCGGACTCTGTATCAAAGAATGTTCCAGGGGTATTATTACACTTGTTGATTATAACGGAAAGTTTATTGTTTATGTAGCCTGTTCTAATAAAGATAGCGCTTTAGAAGTTAAGGAGGTTTGCAAGGTTGGCTGTATTGGCTGTAATCTATGTGTTAAGTTGTTATCTGAGGGTAGTTTTAAGATAGAAGATAACCTTGCCAGGGTGAGTTGTGGCGGTAACGGTTTGGATAGAGAGGAAGAGTATAAAAAAGTGATAGATAAGTGCCCTACGCATACTATAGAGATAGAATATTCAAAAAAGAGAGCAGGGATTTAAAATGAAAAGATTTGCGGTCTTTGTCTCAAGGGACGGCTCTAATTTAGAAGCAATAATAGAAGCGGTAAAGAGCAGGAAGATAGAAGCCGAACTCTCTCTCGTTGTCTCTGATAATGCTAGTGCCTATGCTTTAAAGAGAGCAGAGAGAGCAGGAATTGAAAGATTCTGCTTTGACCCTAAAGGCTATTGTAAGAGAGAAGATTATGAGGTTTTAATAATAAAAGAGTTAAAGAGAAAAGGCATTGATTTCATAGTACTTGCGGGGTTTATGAGGATTTTAAGTCCTTGTTTTGTTAATAGCTATAAGGATAAGATCTTAAATATTCACCCTGCACTGCTTCCCTCTTTTCCCGGAGAGCATGCTGTAAGAGATGCTCTAGAATCCGGGGTTGATAAAACAGGTGTAACAGTGCATTTTGTTGACGAAGGGGTTGACTCTGGACCGATAATAGTGCAAGATATAGAACCTATTAGAGTTGATGATACAGAAGATACTCTAATAGAGAGATTACATAAGATTGAACATAGGTTATATCCTGAAGTAATAGATCTCTTTGCCAGAGGAAGAGTTTTAGTAGAAGATGGAGATGTTGAAATTATAGCTAAAGGAGAATGAGATGAAAATCAAAGAGATTAAAGCGCGTGAGATTTTAGACTCACGAGGTAATCCGACAGTTGAAGCAGATGTTATCTTAGAGGATGCTACCATAGGCAGGGCAGCTGTACCTTCGGGTGCTTCAACAGGAGAATATGAAGCATTAGAGTTAAGAGATGGAGATAGCAAAAGGTATACAGGTAAAGGAGTACTTAAAGCCGTAGACAACATTGTAAGTCAAATTGCACCTGCACTTATTGGTAAAGATGTTGAAAATCAAAGGGAGATCGATAATATTATGCTCTCTCTCGACGGCACAGAAGAGAAAAAGAATTTAGGAGCCAATGCGATACTGGCTGTATCTATGGCTTCTGCTAAGGCTGCAAGTATTAGCTTGAAGAAGCCGCTCTATGAGCATATTCACCAAGGCGGCGAGCTTCTTCTTCCTGTACCTTTAATGAATATAATAAATGGCGGCCAGCATGCCGACAACAATCTTGATATTCAAGAGTTTATGATAGTTCCGGTTAATTTTCCTACATTTAAAGAGGCTTTACGTGCTGGAGCCGAGGTCTTTCATTCATTGAAGAAGATATTGAAATCCAGAGGTCTCTCTACTGCGGTTGGAGATGAGGGGGGAGTTGCGCCTGATTTAGACTCAGATGAAGAGGCATTGAAGGTTATTATGGAAGCAATTGACGGAGCAAATTATAAGGCAGGAGAAGATATCTTTATAGCTCTGGATGCTGCGTCCTGTTCTTTCTATCGTGACGGAATCTATAAATTCCGCGGCGAGAGTTTGACAGCAGAAGCGATGGTCGAATATTATAAGAGTATAGTCAGTAAGTATCCTATAATCTCAATAGAGGATGGATTGGATGAGAATGATTGGGAAGGCTGGGAGGTATTGAGTAAAGAGTTGGGCGAAAACTTACAGCTTGTTGGAGATGATCTTTTTGTAACAAACGCAAAGAGGCTGCAGAGAGGAATAGATAGAGATATTGCTAATGCAATATTGATAAAAGTAAATCAGATAGGTACTCTTACAGAAACAATAGATACTATGAGACTTGCTAAGGACTCTGGCTATAATAGAATTGTATCACATAGGTCTGGTGAGACTGAAGATACCTTTATATCTCATCTTGCCGTTGCAACTTCTGCAGGTCAGATAAAGACAGGTTCTTTATCTAGATCTGAAAGAATAGCAAAATACAATGAGTTGCTTAGAATAGAGGAAGAGTTGTCTGGTAAGTCAAAGTTTGCAGGAGTATTATGGTTAGAAGGGCTAAAAAAAGGTTTTTGCAGGGTCTAGGCCTGATTTTATTACTGGGATTGGTATATTATCCCGGGTATAAAAAGGTTCAGGAAGCGAAGATGCGGAATAGGGTTCTGAAAGAAGAGCTCTCTTCGTTGTCTGCAAGAAATAGAGAGCTTGAGAAAAAGCTTGAACTTTTGGAAAACGATGTGGTATATATAGAGAAACGTGCTCGAGAGGAGTTAGGAGTGGTAGGTGAGGGAGAGATAATTTACGATTTTGTGCCTAAAGATGAATAAAAATGATCGCGGGGTGGAGCAGTCCGGTAGCTCGTCGGGCTCATAACCCGGAGGCCGCAGGTTCAAATCCTGCCCCCGCAACCACCTTTCATTTACTTGACATAATTTTATGAATATGGTAGTTTTTAAAATTACCTTTATATTAAGGCAATGAAAACATATATGAAAAGAAAAGAAGATGTGGTGAGTAGGAAATGCTACCTTGTTGATGCCGAGGACAAAATATTGGGTAGACTTAGTACTGCTATAGCTAAACTGCTGATGGGTAAAGACTCTCCGGATTACACCCCTCATGTTGATTCTGGGGCTACCGTGATTGTAGTAAATGCTGAAAAAGTTAAGCTTAGCGGTAAAAAATCTATGACTAAGAGTTACCAGAGCTATAGCGGTTATCCTGGAGGGTTAAAAGAGACCAATATAAGAGATATGCTTGTCCGTAAACCTGGATATGTTATAAGACATGCTGTTAAAGGCATGATATCTAAAAATAAGCTCTCAGCGCGTAGGATGGCTAGGCTTAAGGTCTATAAAGGGTCTGAACATCCTCATAGAGCTCAAAATCCGATACCTTTGGAGGATTAAGTATGGCGAATACAGAAGTCCAAAAGATAAAAGTGCTTGCGACTGGTAAGAGAAAGACTTCGGTAGCCAGGGTACACCTAAAAGAAGGTAGCGGTAAGATTATTGTAAACGGTAAAGGGCTTAGCGAGTATTTTCCAAGATTACTATATAGACAGCAGGTAACGGCACCCCTAGAGGCAGTCGGAGCTTTAAAGAGGTTTGATGTAAAAGCGAAGGCAGAAGGGGGAGGACTTACCGGGCAAGCTGGAGCTGTTGGTTTGGGTGTTGCACGGGCGCTTGTTCTCTATGATGAATCACACCGAGTGCTATTAAGAGAGAAAAACCTCTTAACTCGCGATCCCAGAATGGTAGAGAGAAAAAAATACGGACTTAGAAAAGCAAGACGGGCGCCTCAGTATTCGAAACGTTAGTCTAATTCGAAAAGAACAGTTCCGCCGTCGATCTTAATGATTCTTAATCTCTCCTTATTTTTGTTTATCCAAGGATAGATATATTTTATCATCTCAGAGTTAAGTCTATCAGCCAATATATGGGTTACCCCTTTTTTTTCTATATGAGTTGTTATCTTTTTCATGTCGTAGCTATAAGGTATATAGGTGCCTTTTCTTGATGAGAGCATATATATTAAGGCAGTATTTTTAGATAGTATTACAGATTCTTGAGAAGTATTCTCTTTAATCCAACTGCTTAATTGAACTACTTCATTGACCTCTGCCGGATATATCTTATTTACGGTTATTTCAAGTAACAGTTCTTTAAGCCCGGAGTAAAGGATGGATAGTATAATCGTTAGGTATATTATTCTTTTGATAGTTGAGGGGATTCTTATGATCAGCGATTTGAGTCCCCAATATAGGTAGATAAGTATTATAAATAAGATAGGATATATAAATCTTGTGCTTTGCCATGGCCAGACAATAAAGAAAAAGAGATAAGTAGCAAAAAAAACAAAGAAGCTCTTTTTATAAAAATTAGGTTTTATGCTATATATACCCGAACATAGTAATGTCCAGAACAATGTTGCATAGAGCAATATTCCCGAAGAGGGAAGATTAAATATTTCTCTGGGTATATTTAGAAAATAAAATTTAATATTATCTATTACTCTGGCTATTAAACATTCAATATCGATATATCCTTGTTGAGGCGTAAAATCATCTTTGTATAAAAGATATTTAATATGGTAAAGATTGTTTTCTGGAGCTGTTCTTGATTGAATGATATATATGGTTATTATGGTTATTGTAGTTAAGATTGCCGTAGTTATGAAAAGGTTTCGATCTTTTTTGGCGTAGCTATAGATAAAGAGAGGTACCAATATGATAATGCCTATCGTACGAGTGAATATCAAAGAATACATTGTTGCCAAAAGTAGCCCCAAATATATTTTTTTATCTTTTTGGAAGTATCGGTTTAGCAACCATAAAGATAATAATAAAAAAAACATAAAAGGAGCTTCCGTAAGTATTTTATTGCTAAATCTAATAAAGATAGGCATGCTCATTAAAGATACTGAAAGCAGGAGCGCCTCTTTTTTGTTAAATAATTCTAAGGTTAAACTAAAAAACAGTAATATAGATAAGAGGCTGAAAACAAGCATAAGTATTTTTAATGGATAAGGGTTTAAACCAAATATTTTTATTAAAGGAGCTATGATGTATGGAAATATATAGTTATTATAAAAAACAGGATTATTATCTATTTCAGATATTGTTCTATAACCGTTACCGGATGCTATTGAATCTGCTGTTGTTATATATCTTGGACTATCAAAAGATATTTCTATGGCTGGGTCTACAAGCATTGCTCCGTAGAGAAGGATAAAGAAAAGGATGAGAAATCTTTTCATCTAATTGGAGTAATAGATGAACATTGAAAATAGGCTGCTGGTTAACTTATCTCGAGTACTCTCTCTATGCATTTAATAAGCTCTTCCGGTGTTACTGGCTTGGCAAGGAAAGTTCTTCCCCCTATGGTTCCGTAGTGGGAGTCAACCTCTTTTTTGCGTGTTAGGGCTGTCACGAATACGATAGGAATGTTCTTTGTAATTTCGTCTTTTAGGAGATGTTCTGCAACCTCTGAGCCATCCATAACAGGCATTAGAAGATCTAGCAGTATAAGGTCTGGTTTTTCTTCTTTTGCTATCTCTATTCCTTCAGTACCGCTAATTACTGTTGAGACTTCAAATTTACCAGTATCTTCCAGATTCAGTTTCACAAAATGACAAAAATCTTCTTCGTCATCGATTAAAAGTATTTTTTTACTCATCTCTCTCCTCCTTTTTAAACCGGCAGTTTAATTCTTACTTCTGTGCCTTCCCTGTATTTACTCTTTATATCTATTGTACCATGATGCCTTCTTATTATACCTCTAGTTACCGGGAGCCCTAATCCGGCTGACTCTCTACTTCTTTTAGTAGTGAAGAAAGGATCAAATATTTTGTCGAGATTATCTTCCGAGATTCCGCAACCATTATCATTAAATATTATTTCAACAAAGTTCTGTTTATCTTCAGTTGTTTTATCAACAGATATATTTAAATTACCCCCGTCTCTCATAGCGTCCACAGCGTTCATGACTATATTTAAAAAAACCTGCTTCATCGGGTTTTCGTCTATATTTACCTTGGGTATCCCAGGGGTGAATTTTGTTTCTACTGTTATACTCTTAATGTCCATCTGATATTTTGTTAGAGATAGGGTCTCTTTAACAAGGTACACAATATCCGATTTTTTAAATTTCGGAAATGCCGGCTGTGAATAATCTAAAAGATCTATTATTATCTTATCTGCTCTTAAGGCAGCCTTCTTTATTCTATCCGCTGCATCTATTAGCTTGGGGTCGACAGAAATTTTCTTAAGATATTCAATCCCTTGGATAATAATAGTAAGAGGGTTTTTAATTTCATGGGCAACACCTGCAGATAGTTGGCCTAAAGATGCCATCTTCTCTGCTTGGACAAGTTGGTTTTGCGCTTCTTTTAAATCATCTATCATTTTGTTGAAGGCATTTGCTAAATCGCCAATTTCATCCGTTGATTTTATAGATACCTTTTTTTCAAATCTACCTTTTCCTATCTCTAAAATATTATCTCTTAATTTGGATAGAGGCGTTGTTATCGTATCCCTGAAATAAATCACACTAAACAATATTAGAAGTATATTGATAAATAATCCTCCCAGTGCTATCACATAGAGGAGATATTTTGTCCTCTCTTGGCCTGAGCGCATCATTAATATTTCTTCGTAAACAAATTGATGAAATTTCTCAGAGATCATTAAAGTGTTGGATAGCTTAAACTCTAGTTTTTTAAGTAAGGCTTCGGTTTCAAACAGAGGCCTATCTTCCTCTATATTAAATATTTCAAAGGCAATTTTCTTAGCCTGAGCATATTCTGTTGTGACATAGTTTAAAAGCTGTCTGCCTTCAATTTTGCCTATTTCAAGCTGATATGTTTTATCCAGGAGTTCTTCTACATTGATACTTGTTTGTTGGAAGCTGTTCTTCTTCTGGTTAAAATCTTCAGTTGGTATTATTAGTTGTGCAAAAGAACGCTCTAAGTTTTTCGCTAAATTGAGTATCTCGATATCATTCTGTAGTTCCTCAATGTAGTATTCATGGTGGTTGGCGATATATATGTAGCTAATTGTAATAATTGCTATTTCAATGATGAAGATAGTGAAGAAAATTCCAAATTTAAAACTTAATTTAATTCGCATTTCTTATATTTACAATATGTACAATAATATAAACTAAACTATTATATACCTTTATTTTATTTCTTCAAAATGTAAAATGTATATAAGGCTATGTTGCTTGAAATAATTTCTTTTATCTGGTATAAGGATAGAACCCTAATATCGGGGTGTGGCTCAGCTTGGTTTAGAGCGCCTGGTTTGGGACCAGGAGGTCGGGAGTTCGAATCTCCCCACCCCGATTGCAATATTATAGAATAGAGCTACAATATGTTAAATATGCGCCTGTAGCTCAATCGGATAGAGCATCTGCCTTCTAAGCCGAACCAGCCCATTTCCCTAACCCTTTGATTTAACTGTAAATGTATTATCTATCAAGTAATTGTCCCAAAATCCAAAGTACACTGAAGTACATTGACGTACATCTAAATTGTCCCCAGATTGTCCCCCAAGGAGAGGCTATGATGTATGCCATAAGTAATAAGATTTTGTCGTAGTTACTAAATAAGGAGCTGGCGAAGGTTGATTGGGTAAGTGTATTAATAATTGTTTAAGCAACGTTTATACTTGTAGCTTTAGTGATCCAAGCCTATCCATAACTAGAGAATCTGTTATTTTTTAATTTTGTTATTGACAACTATAAATTAGGTGTATAATTACGCATTAAATTTAACTTATACTTAAATATGTCAAAATTTAGTTTTATAGGGTGTATTGAAATTAAAGAATTGCTTGGTAAGAGAGCAGGGGATGAATTAAAGCTGCTTGAATACATCGAGGAAGTCTCTCTAGATTGCATATATTATCATACTCATAGTTATTTTTTAAGGCATTATTATCTTGCAGGATCTTATCCCAATGATTTTGCTAATTGGGTTGCAATTCAAGTAAGAGATAGAGTTTTAGGTGAAAAACTGGCCTCCGTAACCCCCCATGGATTTAAAAGCTTAGAAGATGTAAGAGCAGAGTTAATAGAGATTATAGATAGGCATTTATCTTCAATTGAAATAATACCCCGAGTTGTATATGGTGAATCTTTTTATTTTATGAAGTCTAGAATAATTGAAATTCCCATAGGTGTTGAAGTGAATAATTTTGAAGAGTTTAAAGGTGTTTTAAAAACAGTAGATGCAAGTTCCATTTATTACCATATTTTTGAGTCAAGATTGAGAAATAAAAAAGGTAGTAGTGATTTTGCAATCTGGCTTAAAGATGAGTTAGGTCTAAATGTGCTCGCTGAACAGATTGAATTATTAGATTGTTATATGTATAGTTTGGAAGATCTAAGATCTAAATTGATAGATTTATGCAATCAAGTCGAAGAATAGATTATGAATGATAAATTGACAATTGAATTATATAAAGATATAGCTCCAGCCGGTACGGTTGATTTAATTAAGAGGCTTGTAGAAAAATTACAAGGTAAGTCTGTTTTACATGTTAATTCTACTCGTTTAGGTGGTGGTGTAGCTGAAATGTTATTGAGGCTTGTACCTATGTTTAATGAGCTTGGAGTAAAATCTAATTGGGATGTGGTAAAAGGTTCAGACCTTTTTTATAAAACAACGAAATGTTTTCATAATGCTCTGCAGGGAGATGAGCAGAATATAACTGCAGATATGTATGAAGAATATCTAAGAGTCAACAGGGAGAATGCAGATAATATGAATTTTAATGATGATATAATTGTAATACACGATCCTCAACCAGCAGCGTTTATAAAAAATAGAAACAATAGTTCGAAATGGATATGGAGATGTCATATAGACATATCAAGGCCACAGAGAAAAGTATGGCAATTTTTAAAAGAGTTTGTAAATAGTTATGATGCAGCTATATTCTCTTTACCCAAGTTTGCACAGAATATTAATATTCCGCAGTTTTTGATATATCCATCAATAGATCCGTTAAGTGATAAAAATAAAGAGATTTCTCGTAAGGAGATTAATCAGGTATTAAAAAAATTCAACATTCCTATGGATAAGCCCATTATTTTACAGGTATCGCGGTTTGATAAATTTAAAGATCCTATAGGAGTTATTAAGGCGTACCAAATGGTTAAAAAATTTAATGATTGCTACCTTATTCTTGCTGGCGGAGGGGCTAGCGATGACCCTGAAGGTCAAGAGGTTTTGAATAGAGTGTACGAGGAAGCATCTCATGACAAAGACATATATGTTCTGGATTTACCACCAGATGCAAATATAGAAATAAATGCATTGCAACGGTCTGCCTCTGTAGTATTGCAAAAATCTACAAAGGAGGGATTTGGCTTAACTGTTGCCGAAGCTATGTGGAAAGGAAAACCTGTTATAGGAGGCGCTGTAGGTGGTATTGCAACTCAAATAGTTTACGGGATAACTGGATTTACTGTTAATTCCATAGAAGGTTGTGCTTATAGGATACGTTATCTTTTAAACAACCCTGTGATTGCCAAAAAAATAGGTAAAGATGCTAAAGAGTATACAAGGAGAAATTTTTTAATAACAAGACATATGTTGGATTATATAGCTCTTATGTACTCTGTTTTGAACGGAAAATAAAGAATGAGTGAAGAAATAAAGAAAGCCCAAGCAAGATAGGGGAGAGCGTAAAAAGTGGCTAGGAGTATGAGTGTTATTATTGGAGTTCCGTGCCTCCGGTAAGCCTAACAATTTTCTCCAATTTTCGTCTACTGTAAGGTAGTTTCAGTTTTAATTTAAAAGTATAAGATTGAAATTCCCTTTTCTTTATGTTATTAAATTACAATGCGCCTGTAGCTCAATCGGACAGAGCATCTGCCTTCTAAGCAGAACCAGCCCAATTCCCTAACTCATTGATTTAACTGTAAATGTATTATCTATCAAACAATTATCCTAAAATCCAAAGTACACTGAAGTACATTGACGTACATCTACGTACATTTAAATTGTCCCCATATTGTCCCCAGGGTAGAGGGTGGTGTACTTGCTAAAGCTTTGCTCTAACAATAATTCAGAGTAACAGTTCAGCTATCAAAAGTAACTCATCCCTTTTAATATAGCACTATATCTTTAAACCCTCCTTTTGCCACTCTGTAATAGCTCCGTAATAGTGCTTGACAGAGCCTATCTTTTAGACTATAATCTGATATGTTGATATGATATCAGATAAGGTAAAGCTTATGGATGAAAAGAAGATACTTAAAGAACGCCGTAAGATATATGGTCAAATGCCCATGGTTGAGGAGTCTATCCGCGGTTCATTAGTTGTAATGAGAAGAACCTGCGGGAAAGCTAATTGCCGCTGTCAAAAGGGCCAAAAACACAGAGCAATGTACTTATCTCAAAGTCACAACGGTAAGACACGCATGATATATATCCCGAAGAACATGGAAAAGAGGGTGGATCAGTATATTAAGAATTACCAAAAGATAAAAAGTGTTTTGAACCGCTTATCAGATATTAATATAAAATTGCTTACCAAAAGGTAATAGAGGATGAGTAAAAAGAATCTTTACAAAAGGCTCTTAGAACTTGAAGAAGAGAATAAAAGACTAAAAGAAGAGAATGCATATCTAAGATTTGAATTGGAAGAGTTCAAATCCAAAAGATACAAATCCAATAAGGAAAAACCGCCTGACCATGGAGGACCCAAACTTCAGCCTAAGAAAAAAGGCGGTTTGTTTGGTCATATAGGCTGGTTCAGGAAGAAGCCTCAAAGAATAGATAGAATCGAAGAAGTAAAGATAGATAAGTGTCCAGAGTGCGGTTCTATTGAGATAACAGAATGTAAAGCTATAGAAGAACACCTACAGGAAGATATTCTGATACCTATAGTCCAGGCAACACTTTACCGTAAACACAAATATTACTGCAGGAATTGTAAGAAAATAGTCGTCGGTAAAGGCAGAGCTGAACTCCCTAAAAGCTATATAGGCCCAACAGCAAAGTCATGGGCAGTCTTTTTGAAATACGCAGTCAAGGTATCTGATAGAGATATTAAAAATATATTCCAGAAGATGTTCAATTTAAGAATAGCAGACTCTTCTTTATCGGGTTTTAGAGACCAGCTGAAACGAGAGGCGTTTCCGATATATAAGAAGCTGCAGAAGGCATTGAAACAAGGCAGCTTTATACACGCCGATGAGACAGGCTGGAAGGTAGAAGGAGAGAAGCACTGGCTCTGGAAGTTCTCCAATAAAAAGATATCTCTAACTCACATAGACAGAAGCCGCGGACAGAAGGTTGTTGAGGATATTGTAGGCAGGGAATATGACGGCATAATAATATCGGATTTTTTATCTGCATATAATAAGATTGCTGCTAAAGGGAAACAACGCTGTCTTGTTCATATCTTAAGAGATTTGAAGAAAGTAATCGAGTATTGGCATGACGATAAAGAGGTTCTAAGATACTGCAGGAGGCTTAAGAAGGTATTTGAAGATGCCATAAAATTATACGAAGAATACAGAGATAGAGAATGGGATCAGGATTACTATCGAAAAAGGATCTTGATCACCCAAAGGTTGAAAGACTTCTGCTTCCCAAATCCCAACAAAAGAATATTGCAGAGATTTGTTAAAAGGCTTAATCGCCATAAAGATGAACTGTTTACCTTCTTATATGAAAAAGATATAGATTATCATAATAATCATGCCGAACAGCAGATAAGGCCTGATGTGATGAGCGACAATTATAATTACCGGCCAACGACAATTGAAATTCCCGAAAAATAGGCTGGAGATGGTAATCTATTTAGACTAAAGATAAGGAGGTCTAAATGGTTACCGATCAACAGGTAAGGAGGTTGTTGTTACTCATGAAAAGCGAAAGAACTAAAGCAATAGCAGCGGCTAAGGCTGGCATGGACGAAAAGACTGCTCGAAAATACGTAAGAATAGGCAAACTGCCTAGTGAAATCGGGAAGAATCATAACTGGCAAACACGTCAAGATTCGTTTGAGGCAGACTGGAAGCAAATAAAGGAACTTCTAAAAGCTAATCCCGGCTTGGAAGCTAAAACAATCTTTGAGTATTTACAGCGAGAGAAGATAGGCGAATATCAAGATGGCCAGTTACGAACGCTTCAACGCAGAGTAAAATACTGGCGGGCCACTGAAGGACCGGCCAAAGAAGTATTTTTCCCTCAGGTACACCGACCGGGAGAATTATCAGAGTCTGATTTTACACATATGGAAAAATTAGGGATAACTATTCAAAGAGAACTGTTTGAGCATTTACTTTACCATTTTGTATTAACCTATTCAAATTGGGAAACTGGTACAGTATGTTTTTCCGAAAGTTTTGAAAGCTTATCTGCTGGATACCAAAACGCGGTTTGGGAATTAGGCGGAGCAACTAAAAAACATCGTACTGACCGAATGAGTTCAGCGGTAAATAAAGACTGTAATCCGGAGAAATTTACCAAAAGGTATAAATCTTTGTTACGTCATTATAGAGTTGAGCCTGAACGTACTAATCCTGCCCGGGCTAATGAAAACGGCGATGTAGAACAGCGGCATTACCGGTTTAAAAAAGCCGTAAGTCAGGCATTAATGTTACGCGGCAGCCGTGATTTTAATTCACGACAGGAATATAAACAATTCCTGCGTAGAATATTTGAGCAGCTGAATGCCGGACGGCAAAAGAGATTAGAAGAAGAACTCACTGTGCTGCGGCGTCTTCCTGCAAGGAAATTAGATGACTATAAGCCTTTGGAGGTTACAGTAAGCCCTTCAAGCACCATTCATGTCCAACATAACACCTATTCTGTCCATAGCCGGTTGATCGGCGAAAGAGTTATAGTTAAAATTTATGTGGATTATTTGGAAGTCTGGTATGCTCAGCGTAAGGTAGAACATATCCCCCGCCTGCGGGGAGAAGGCAAATACCGTATATACTACCGGCATATCATAGATTGGCTGGTACGCAAACCGGGAGCGTTTGAAAACTATCGTTATAAGTCAGAAATGTTCCCTTCGAGCTATTTTAGGATGGCATACGATTATTTGAAGCGTGAGAATCCTCTTAGAGCCAATAAAGAATATGTAGCTGTACTTTATATGGCTCATAAAGAAGGAGAAACCCGTACAGAGTCAGCTATACGGCATCTTTTATCTCAAGAACAGCCTCTCTCAGCTGAAAACATGCGGCAGGCAGTAATTAGAGAGAATAAAATACCTCTGGTTACTGACATAGTCATAGACGATGTCTCTCTAAAAATTTACGATGAACTTTTAAACATTAGAGAGGAGGTAACTGTTTATGGATAAAAGCACACAATCCCGGTTACACGGTTATTTAGACGAGTTACGTTTGACCACAACTCGGAAACGTTATTCTGATATCGCTCAGAAGGCACGTAAAGATATCTGGGGATATGAAGAATATCTGTTAAGCGTAGTTCAAGAGGAAAGCGAAACCAGAAGAGCTAAGCGTATAGAACGTCTATTACGCCAATCCGGCTTGCCTCTTGAGAAAAGTTTAGACACCTTTGAACTAAAACGCCTGCCAAATAAGGTCAGACAGCAGCTAAATGTACTTCTGGAAGGCAGATTCCTTGACTATAGCGAAAACATTCTGATATTTGGCAATCCCGGCAGTGGAAAAACTCATTTAATTTGTGCTGTAGGCCAAGAGCTTATTCGGCAGGATAAACGAGTTTATTTTATTACTTGTGCCCTGCTGTTACAGGAATTGCTGGCAGCTAAACGTGATTTGAAACTGCCGAAGCTATTTAAAAAACTAAACCATTATCACGCTATTATTATTGACGATATCGGTTATGTACATCAGGCTAAAGAAGAAATGGAAGTATTATTTACGCTTTTGGCCCAACGCTATGAGCAAGGCAGCGTTATGATTACCAGCAATCTGCCTTTTTCCAAATGGGAAAAAATATTCAAGGACCCTGTAATGACTGCTGCGGCTATTGACCGTATCGTGCATCATAGCATTATCCTTGAACTCAATATACCGAGTTATCGTATGGCTATGGCTAAAAACCGGAAAATTCAAGAAAGGAGGTAATTTTTTTTAACTCAGGCATCGGGAAAAATAATTGTCGTTGAAGGGAAAAAATAGTTGACGTCCATCACTGATGTGATATTTAGAAAGATCACATTCCAGAATAGGTCATGCAGAGGAGCAGAAAACCACAGTATCCTCATGAGCATACTGCAGACAGCAAAATTGAACGGATTAGACCCCATAAAAACTTTTGAGAAAATATTGCTCTGCACTGACAAGCTGTCTATCTTAAAACCTGCCTTTGAAAAACTGACGCCTGCTTACCATGATATTTCAATACTGCAGAAGGTATTTTCACTACCGCCTAAGACCAAAGATATGCAGTTAACTACAGCAGCCCCTCCTTAAACATTATCATTATTTTTGTAATTTAGGTTAAACCAGGATAAGATTGCTTCCCCCGAAACTTTGGAGCTGCAAAGAGAGCTGAGTTATTCTCTGCGGATAGCTGAACTGTTACAATTCAGATGTTATTTTTGTACTCAGTTTGTAAAATAGTTTAATAAGTGGTATAAATATAGATATGAAGATAAGAGGTAAAAATTTTATATTGCTATTATATGTGATGCCACTGTTTCTATTTATTTCTTTTATAAGCTCTACGCTTGAAGCAAGTTTTGTTCCTCAAGGAAATAAAAAGCCATTTGGGAAAATTGATTCAATTTTTATTCCAAACTCCAATCAAAACAATTTGTCCTATCCCAATTCTGTGGAATCAGAAGATGCTGATAACGCCCTGCAAGGTTCATCCACAATGGTTTCTGACATATGGATAAACAGCCTGCAGATCGAAGCCCTGAAACATTTGGATATAATGATTAGTGATTTTCAACCAGTCAATGAACGAATTGATTCTGCATTAAGACTTGTAGAATTGTTGAATCAAGATTTGTTGGAATATTCTTTAAATTTTACTTCTGAAAATGGAAAAAATATTATTTTAGGTCTCAGAAATTTTTGTATTGATAACACAACAAATGAAGAGCTTATTGAAAAAATTCCTATTGCATTAGAAAATATATTCCTCACAACACAGTATGAAGATATAGCTAAATTTGCAAACGATAGCTTGCTATATATGCAAAAAGAAGGCGTCGAGCTTTCTCAGTTTTTTGCTTTTGAAGCTTCTGAGTTTGCAAGGCCTTTGTTTACGGAAAGTGACAAAGGAATTTTACCAGAAATATCTAATTTGATATCAGGAGATAATATAAAACTTCATACAGAAGTCATCCAAGACATAAGAACCGTCGACAGTAATATTCCATCATTACAATCTGACATCAGCGATCAATATGAAAATACAATTGATTATTTATGGGAGTATCTAAGCGATTTAGGCATCGATGTAAAATTAGACCTTGCTCTATATGTAAATAACATCTTTGGAGAAATTTCTCCGCCTTTTGAGAATATAGTAGCTGTTATTCCAGGAGAAACTTATCCGGAGAAAAAAATAGTTATCTGCGCCCATTATGATTCTATAAATCATTCAGATGGAGGTATAGCCCCTGGGGCAAATGATAATGCCAGTGGTGTAGCAATAGCATTGGAAGTAATACGTGCTTTAAAAGATTCTAAAATTTTATTGGATTATACGGTTGAAATTGTTTTATTTGATGCTGAGGAAATAGGGAGTTATGGAAGCCAGGCATATGTGCGCCATAATCTAATAGAGGGTGAAGAGATAATCGGTGCAATAAATTTAGATTGCGTAGGTGTTTCATCAGAGGTGCTATCATTATATGGCAACAATTCATCAGAAATATTTTTAGAAACCGTTGCAGGCATTGCTAATGATTTTTATTCCGACCTTGAAATAACCACAAGCATAATTGATGAAGGTTGGAGCGATCAGGACAGCTTTTGGAATGACCCTAATATTTTGGAAACTTCTTATATAAGCAGAGGTTTTTATAGTGCAATCATGGCTGAAGGAAGATATGATAATATTATTGAGAGTATAATTCATTCTGCAGATGATAGAGTAGAGAATTTAGACTAATCTTATATGGAAGAAGTGGCTAAACTTATCATTACTGTGATTTCTGGACTAGCTAATCCTGTTGACATCCGATAGCCTAAGGCAGTTGCAGTTTTAATTTAATAGTATAAGATTGAATTTCATCTCTCTTTATGTTATTAAATTACCATGCGCCTGTAGCTCAATCGGACAGAGCATCTGCCTTCTAAGCAGAGGGTTGGGGGTTCGATTCCCTCCAGGCGTATATAGCATTAAATTATGGCGGGCGTAGCTCAGTTGGCAGAGCGCTTGACTGTGGCTCAAGTTGTCGCGGGTTCAAATCCCGTCGCTCGCCCCACCTATAAACCCCCTAAAGGTGAGGGAAAGTCAATAAAATCAAAGAGGAAGAGAAAAAGGAGGAAGCCTTCTTTATGATTTCATTTTTGTATCTCTTTGTATCTATTTGTATGTTTTTGGACACCAGATGGACACTATTTGGACACCGAGAGCAATTAGTTTTTTGCTTGAAGTAGCAGGTGCATAGTCGTAATGTATCTCTATGCCACAATGTAGTGGAAAGACAAAAATTGGTGATTTAATGCTGGCAACCCAAGAGAGGGTTGTTTTTTGTTATAAGGTGAGAATTTAAGCATGCTATTTGAGACTATTGCTGCTATGGAAGGGGATTATGATGATAGTAGTGGCAAGAGTAAAGTGGGTGTATTAAAAAAGGTAATTGGAGAGAAAGCTTTTGAACAGTATGTAAATAATCATCCAAAGAAATATGAATATTTGCTTATGTTGGATGTTGAAGTTGAATAAAATAAGTAATCTTTTAAAATATGTA
>JAVCCL010000002.1 GCA_030765505.1 Candidatus Kaelpia imicola
CAGGATTGGGGACCAAAGCTATTTATGTTACTTGCAGCGGTCGATATACTTACGCATATAATCAATAGCATAGTCTTTAAACAGTCATTATTACCAAATCTTCCATGGATTATCTTTAACTGCATTGTATTATTTTATTTTACCCGCCCCAAAGTAAAAGAGCAGTTTAAGTAATATTCCTATAGACTCATTCCTTTATTTTCCCTTGACAAAATACATACAACAACATACACTTGTATGTATGAAGAATAATAGCCCATTTACAAGAAAACAGCTTGAAGCCATTTCTCATATCAGAAACTGGCTAATGCAGAAGTCTCGCAATCCTTCTATCCGGGAGTTAATGGCTGAATTAGGCTATAAATCTCCTCGGTCAGTACAGGATATCCTCCAGCAGCTTGGGGAGAAAGGTGTTATAAGAAAGCTTGATAAAGGCGGTTATCAGCTTGTCATGGACCCTGATCTTGGTCCAGTACATGCCCAGACCACAAATATACCCTTGGTGGGTGTTGTATCATGCGGGATGCCAATGTTAGCAGAGGAAAACATAGAAGGTTATGTTCCTGTATCTACTTCTATTGCAAAACCGGGGGCAAAATACTTTCTATTGCATGCAGAGGGAGACTCTATGGATAAAGCTGGGATTAATGAAGGCGATCTTATTTTAGTCAAACAGCAGCCGACAGCTAATGAAGGGGATAAGGTTGTTGCTTTGATTGACAGCGGTGCAACAATTAAGGAGTTTCACAGAACTAAAGATATGATTATTTTAAAACCAAACTCTTCTAATGAAAAACATAAACCAATTATTTTAACTGATGATTTTCAGATTCAGGGGATAGTTTTAGCAATTATACCTAAATCATGGAAATAAGTAATGGTATAGTGTATGCCATTGTAAACATATTGATCCAATCTTGACAGAGCAAGGAATAGTAGTAAGATAAAAACATAGTTTGAAAGTCCTGCGTTTGAAGGGGGAACCTGGACTATAAAAAAGAAAAACCTTTGTTTTAGTTTGTTTAACAGACTAAGCAAGGGTTTTTTGTATTTAAGGGAGGTAAAGATGAAGAAATTAATTATGCAAAAGAAAATCACAGAAAATATTTTTATAATCCGAGGGCATAAGATTATGCTTAGCACTCACCTTGCTAAGCTTTATGATGTCGAAACAAGAGTATTGGTCCAGGCTGTTAAACGTAACATTGAAAGATTTCCTAAAGATTTTATGTTTCAGCTCTCAAATAGAGAGTATCAAAACTTGAAATCACAAATTGTGACTTCAAGCTGGGGTGGCTCGCGACGTGCTAATCCTTACGCTTTTACCGAACAAGGCGTAGCCATGCTATCTAGTGTTTTAAAGAGTAAAAGTGCTATCCAAGTAAATATCGCCATTATGCGTACATTTGTCAAACTAAGAGAGCTTATATCTACCCATAAAGATCTTCTCCGTAAGTTAATATTACTTGAGAAGAGGGTAGGAAAACATAGCAAAGATATAGAGGCTATATTTGATGCAATCCGGCAATTAATAACTCCATCGGAGAAACCAAAAACTAGGATCGGGTTCCATAATCATTAAACCAAAAGGAGGTGCAGTATGAGGATGGGAGAATTAAAAAATGTTCAAATCATCATCTTAGGGCTATGCATTGTCTGTGCCACAGTATTTTCAACAGTGATACTATCAAAAGGTGTTATCCAGGTAAAGAAACTAACTGAAGAGATAATAGAAGTATCCGGATCGGCTGAAAAAGATATAGTATCTGATTACATAGTCTGGACTTCTGAGTTTAGAAGACGAGATGCAGAGTTAAAGAGTGCTTATTCACAGCTTAAAGGTGATCTTGAAAAAGTAAAAGCATATCTATTGTCAAAAGGCATTAAAGAGGGTGAGATAGTAGTCTCACAGATTAAGAATGCTACTCTCTACAAGAAAACAGAAGAAGGCCATAATACAAATGAGATAGAAGGCTATTTAGTGGCTCAAGAGATTGAAATAAGATCATATGATGTTAATAAGATAACTGATATCTCCCGTCAGTCAACAGAGCTTCTTGATCAAGGGATACAGTTTATGTCAGATGCTCCTGAGTATTTTTATACAAATCTCTCAGATTTAAAGATTGAAATGCTTGCTCGTGCTACAGAGAACGCTAAAGAGAGGGCTGTAAGAATAGCAGCTTCAACGGATAATAAGATAGGAGCTATTCGATCAGCTAAAATGGGTACTTTCCAAATAAACCCCGTAAACTCCTACGATGTATCCTGGTATGGCAATCATGATACCTCATCACTTGAAAAGAAAGTCATAGCCATAGTGCATGCTAGGTTTGGAATAGAGTAAATTATATTAACAGTGGGTTAGAAAAATAGAATTAAAATAGATAATAGTTTTTAAAGAAAAAGGGTTAAGCAAAAATTTAGTTGTTGCATTTTTTGCAACAGTTGAAGAAAAAGACAAATACTAAGTTAAACGTAAAAAGGATAAAAAAAGAGAGGCATTATCGCAGGACTTACCCTTCTGTATAGCCTCTCATCGTGATTCTGATATAAGTTTAACGCATTATATGCGCAATTATCAAGAAAAACTAAAGAGCCGGATATTGATAATCTTCAAGTCTTAGGATTTTACATAGACATACAGCTATTATGGAATCAAATTTATCAGTTTTTCCCAATCCAGAGTGTCTATTTTTTTCAAATTCTCAAGCACTTTTCTGTAGAAATTTAGAGAATCGGGATTTCTCATGCTAATCTGTTTGTGAGGATTATTGGTATATGAAAAGAATTCAATCATTATGGCTCTGTAAATTTCAGGAATTAACCTCATTTCATCCGAAGTTAAAGGATTAACTTCATGGTATGCCTTTAAGAATGTATTAACATCTTTAAACTTTTCTTCGTCACCTTCCAGAAAAGATATATTTTCTGTTCCCACCGCTGCAAATGAAAACATAGCCCAGACAATATCATACATCCTGGTTTCTTTTAAAACTACTCTATCCCAGTCAATCACAAGAGCTACTTCATTGCCATTTAAAATAACATTTTTCCTGACATAATCACCATGAACTACTGTTTTAGGCAAAGTATCATAGCCTAGTTCGGCTAAATTCTGCTCTATTGCATCCATCTGAGTGACAATGAAATCATAGCTTTCTAAAATAAAATTTTCTACCTCATTGCGCTCATCAGCAGGTATTACCAGAAGAGTGCAAAACCCTGAATTAACTAGGCGTTTAAGAACAGCTTTGGATGGGGAGGAAGGGTGAAGCAAGAAAGTATTATTCTAACAATATTCTTATCTATGCTACTTATAAATACCTCTTATGCCAGGAGGGTAGTAGACGCTTCCTGTCCTTTAAAACAGTATGATGATATGACTTTAGATAAAGCCAGAGAGATTGTTTGGCAACACACACAAAGCAGCCCGGTTAAAGATAGTGTGGGTTATCACAATTATATACATATTAATTCACTCCTGGAGTTTATTGACACTGTTGTAGAGCAAATCAGAAGACTGGGGGACAGAGGCTTACTGCTCTATGATATAGATAAAATTCAGACTTTAGCAAGAGTTGCTACCTATTTTCACGATACAGGAGTCTATATCCCGGTAGATGGTAAATGTTGCTCCAAAGGACATGAAGAGAAAAGTAAAGCTATTGTCGAAGCTTATTTAGATGTATTAGGTTTGTCAAAAATAGAATTAGAAGCTATTCAATTAATGATAGATTTTACCAAACTTAAGGTAGATGAGGACTTTAAAGGGGAAGCCGAATTGGTAGATGAAATAATAAAAACAATAGAAGCCCAAGAAAGATTATCTAATCGGGCTATTGGGTACATAAAAAACCTTATGCCCGGTTTAGATTTAACAAACGAAAAAGACCTAAAACTTTTACACGATGCCTTGATTTTCTCTAAAGTAGTTGCAATAGGTGATATATACGGGTATTCGGAAAATTATCCCTCTCAAATTCCGGGATTATGACTGGGATATAGACCTTTAGGATTGGCCGCCGATACCATTATAGAGCAGATGGCACAAAGTGCCTCTTTTCTGAAGGTCTTTAGTAGAGAGCAAAGGTTAGATTACTTATTGTTTGGCGAATACGGCATAGATAGATCTATCCCCGACAGCTTGAAAACCTCTATAGATAATAATATTCGACTGATGATGGACTTTCGTCTTTATATAGACAGGATAAGAAACGAAGAATTTACTCCTCAGGATAGGTTCGAATTCGAAGCCTCTATTGATCTATTAGACCCGGATTTAGTCTCAGATGAGATTAAAGATATTATGAAAAAAGAAATTGATATGCTTCTTGAGGAGACTAGCGGTAATAAAGTAGCTCACCCACTTCCTTTAACTGAAAAACAATGAAGAATAAAAAGATATTCCTGGTTTTAATGGCCGTCATTCTGTTTTCATCTTATCCTTGTGATGCACGGAGAACAAAGGATGCATCTTCACAAGCAGAAGGTAGACTATTACAATTAATCCAAACCGTTACTCAAAGAGAACAGGAAGTCATTATTGCGGAAAGAGAAGACTTTTCAAATGGAGTTCTGCGTTTTTTACACTTTAAAGAGCACATATTAATACTTTTAAACTCTAAAGCTGTGGGTTTACTTTCAGATTATGTGTTAGAAGAAGAGTCCTTTACAGAAGAAGAAACTGAGATAATAGATAGCGATATATTTCCTTATTTAGAAGGCAATGGTTTTGAAGTAATATTTCCGTTTGAACTGGAAGTTCTTACAGTTTCTCACTGGGACGACATTGCCACAAAACCGGTATACATAGCAGGGCTTGACTCCTACGACTTACCTATTCAGATTAAAATTATAGAGTGGTTCCATAATCTCGGTTTTGAAGGCGGGGTAGTTTATGACCCCATGTGCTCTTCAGGAGCGTTGCTTGTTTCGTAATATAAAAGCTCCTTCTGAGTTTGTATTTTCCCTAACTATATGGCATATTTATAAAAAGAGGGGATTGACCATAAAAACATGAAAATGAAATATTTAAAAAAGGCTATTTTATTTATCGTGGGGGTCGTTTTGCTTTTTTCCTATCCCGCAGATGCAAGGAGAGTAAAAGGAAACTTTTTATCTCATATACTTGAAGGAATAGACTTAGAAGTAATCCAGACGGCCTTAGATGAAGTAGTCCTATCATTGACTTCTCAATTTACGCAACAACCTGAATGGAATTTTGAAGATGCTCTAACTGAAATGCAAAAAGACACAACCCCTAAAGAGACCTGCTTTTTATTAACTCAAAAACCAGGCAAAGAAGATTTGCATTTACTCGCATTTCAAGGAACAGAAGAGGCGCTAAAACTTGCTGACGGAACATTTGAGATTTTAGTGTTATATATTCCTCAAGCAGATAAATGGCTGCTTGTTAAAGGAATGGAATCTGTGGAGCTTCCCCATAACTTAAACACAATACTTATAAACGGATTGATTACAAGTGCAGGACATACCCATCCCGGTTATTACTGGCCGATCGGCAGTGTAGGTGATGCTGAATTTGTATCTTTGGGCGGAGGATTTCATTATGTTATTGCCGAAGCAGGAATAGGAATATTGAATGCTGATAATCTTATTAACCCCAAGACAGGAGAACGCTGGCTTGAACACATAAATATTAAAGATATAGCTAACATCAATTATATGGGCACAGAAGAGGAACAATTGGCTGACCGTCTAGCTCTTTATGAACAAATAAATCTGCAATATCGGTTCATTCCCTGGGAAGAGGTTGACGAAGACACCATAACCCCCAAAATCCAAAGTCTTGTTCAAAACTTAAGTAGTACAAACGAATTTATAAGAGTCCGTGCCCTAGGGCACATATACACGATGATTAGAAGCAAAGCTCTACCTTTACTTAAGGCATTTTCAAAAGACCCATCAGAACATATTCGTAAAACTGTGGTTTCCAGCATATCAATTCTAGCAATGACTTATTTCAAAGATTCCATAACAGAGCAAGAAGCATTCGAGGTCTTACATTTATTTGATGCTGATCCATCATTAAAAATAAGAACAGCGACAATAGCCCAGGCCATAGGAACAGCGATGGAAAAAAATACTCAAGATGAAAGGGCTGATGAAATCACTGCAATGATAAAGAACGTATTAACTGATTTTAATTTTTTTGATGCTTTCAGCTCTCTTGCCGGTGTGCACTTAAGCTACAATAAAACCAGATTTTTCATGGATGCTATAGAGCAAATAAACTCAAAACAGCTTCGTGACAATTTAACTCTTATACTTCAAGATCATCAATCCAGAGAAAGATGTGAAGTATACATGGCTGCTCATTGTTTAGCGTATCTTAATGAGCAAGAGACAAATGATTTACTGATTAGAAAATTCCAGGAAGAGGGGGAAATAAAAGACATAGTTGCACAAGCACTTCTGTTGCAGAATTATCAACCCGCTATAGAACACTTTCTTAACCGTATAAAATTAAGTTTAGAAGAGAGTGAAGCCAGCCCTTATTTATTAAACCTCTTAATAGAGTCTACCGAATCAGAAGAAACTCTAAATTCTATCAGGGAATTAATACGCCCTTACTGGAACCATGAATACCCAAACATCAGAGCACACGTGGTAGCTGAGACACTTGGTAAAATCGGAACCCTTGATGACTTGCCGCTGCTTGAGAAGATGCTTGCAGATCCAAATATTTTTGTTGGAAGTTCTGCAGAAGATGCTATTGCCGCAATTATTAAAAGAGAATACCCCTAATAATTATGAAATACTTTAAAAGGATTATTTTATGCATAGTCGGGGTTATTTTGTTTTTGTCCTATCCTGCCCAGGCCAGAAGGATGAAATCCCGGCATAACCTTGATTTCCTTAGCGATATTGACTGGGGAGCCATACAGCAGGCTATCAATGAAGAAACGCGCTCATTAGCTTTGCAGTTTTCAGACATTGAAAAGAGAACCTTTACGGATGCTCTAAAAATACTTGTGATATACACTACGCCTGAAAGAACCTATTTTCTTCTCGAACAAAAACCCAGCCTTGAAGATATTTTTGAATTAGCAATATTAAACCCGCATTCTGAATTATCGCTCATCGAAGTTCCCGCGATGGGTCTCTGGTTTATGATAAAAGGTAACAGCAGGCAAGCAACCATGCCGCATCAATTAAGACAACTACGAATGGTGGGGCTTATACCAAGTTACGGACATTCACATACTGATCGATTCTGGCCAGACCCCAGCGAACCTGACCTAACTGTTGCAATTCAAGCAGGCGGTTTTCATTATGTAATAGCTGGTGCTGGAATTGGCATTTATAATACAGACAACTTAATCAACCCGAATACGGGGGAGCGCTGGCTGGGACATAACTATGACAGTATATCTACGTATTCAGATGTAGATTACAGCGGCACAGAAGATCAGCGACTCCGGGAACATCTTGTATTTTATAGTCAACTCAACGTTGATTATCGCTTTATACCCTGGGAAGAAACTAGAAATATAATTATAAATCCTACTCAACCGGGACTTATTGAAAATTTACAAAATCCTGATGAACTAATAAGAGCAAGGGCCCTAAGGCAAGTAAGTTTACTCATCCGCGAAAAATCCATACCGCTTCTTAATGCATTTTTAAATGATCCCTCAAGTTTTGTTCGCACAACAGCTTCTCAACAACTATCAACAATTAGTCCTGAATCTAATAATCTAATAGATAAAATTTCAAACGTACTTAAAATATTTTCACTTTAACCTAACACCCCCCCCCTAATAATGGGCTGTGCTCAGGCTTCTTTTACCTGAACTCACAACTGGCCTAACGAACAAAACGGGCTCAACGGGCAAAACCCTACTCTATGGATTATTTTTTAGCGAAAGAGGTGACAGACACCTTTTCTCCCCAGCCGCTTAGCTGGTATAGTAGAAAAATTGCTATTTAGGCTCCCTCAACCTAAACTCCCAACCTTAGACAAACACCCTCTAAATATGCTATAATTTTAACAACATACCGAAGGGGGAGAGGTGAGAAAAAGAAACGCTATAATTGCAGTATTTCTGGCTGTTTTGCTGATTAACAGCACCGCACAGTCCAGAAGGGTAAAAGAACCTATCCATTCAATTTTTTTATCAGAAAAACAAGGCAAAGTTATACTTACAGATGAAACTCTACAAAACATTATCAATAGATATTATCCTGAAATCACGGTAGAGCAGATTAAAGCAACCATAGAAACCCCTGATTGTCCTGTTGAGGTGGTAAACTTAAACTACCCCCAGCACTACATCTACATCAAACACATAGGCGACAAACGTATACGGGTAAAAGTTAATCATCTGGGAGAAGTTTTCTGGGCCGATTCAGAACAACTCATCATACATTAAACCAACCAGATCTATCATTTACTGCTTATATTTAATAACATAACGAAAGGTGAGTGGGTATATTAGTTTTTGAGGGGAAAGTAGATTAAAACCTTTAATTTGTAATCTCCCCAACTATATGGCATATTTATAGAAAGGGGATTGGCTATAAAAGTATTACACATTATGAAATACTTCAAAGGGATTATTTTATTCATAATAGGGGTAGGATTGACTTTATCCTCACCTGCAGATGCCAGAAGAATTAAAGAGGAAACGGATTTTAATCGTATACCCGAGAATATCAGAGAGCTCAGCGAAACACTTGCAAAGATAGAGGAGCTATTTCCAAGAATAAAATTCCAGAAAGAGCCGGCTTTTGATTCCGGTAATTTGCACTTATTGTTGAAGGCTATGAGAGAACACAACATAAAACCTTCATTTATATTAGATTTTTATAGGATTATTGAGGAAGTAGAAGACCTTGCATCCAATCGGTTTAATAAAGAGATTAAGACAGATGGAATTTTATTTCGATTTAAAGGTGCTAATGCCGGCGCGGCAATAGTTAAACTAAATCAAGCGGATTTATTTTGGCATGAAGGAATTACACCCGATTTATTTACAGATAAAGATTATGTTTCCATACTCTCCTTTGATTTAGATAATCTTTTTGAGATTTATGAAGAGATGGGCGATGATTATATATTGGCAGCTAAAACGATGATTGCTCATGAATTAGGCCATAATTTATCAGAACTGCCAATAGCTACATACGAAGAGCAACTAATAACCCTTCAACAAGGTTTCTACTCTGAATATATCGGCTTAATTCAATTTGATTTTGCTCCTTATCAGAATAATTTTCCGTTAGATGTTCTCTTAGGTAGATTCCATGAAGTATTGGCTGATGCAATAGCGTATCAGATCGTCGGGGATTCCCTACGCTCATGTTGGACCATGATTGATGATAGAGCCGTTGAATATATGCGCAAAAATGGATTAACAGAAAGCGCTAAGGTTGTTTTTGATGCTTGGCGAATAGCTAAATCTATATTTCTGGGCTTTAATGATCAGGCAACTACTCTCAATATACAGGTTGAAGAACTACTAAGATCAATAGATCACTATAATGAGCTAAGCACGTTTAGAGATCTAGTTTTTGATTTTACAGAATATTATCAAATGTGGGGAGTAAGTATCGGGCAATAAATTCATTCTTACAGTAACTCATTATATATCCTTTTATAGTTGGTGCAACAGATGAGACTGATAAAAATATAGTAGATTACTCCTGGGGGCTATATAAGAGATTAAATCTTAACAGAGTCTATTTCAGTGCTTATCAGAGAGGGTTGGGGGAGAGCACATTAAAAGGTGAGAGCTCAAGATATTCAAACAGTGATATCTTAATGCGTGAGCATAGGCTCTATCAGACAGACTGGCTGATAAGAAAATATAACTTCTCA
>JAVCCL010000003.1 GCA_030765505.1 Candidatus Kaelpia imicola
ATCCAGGAAGGGTTACCGGTGTTTCATACTCATCGTCAAGCACCATTATAAAACGCATATTTATGATACCGTGTTTTTTAAAGATAGTCTCAAATCCAAATTTCTTATAATATCTCTCTGCCATTCTGCTTACATTTACAGCAGCTACGCATTCAACCCCCAATCTCTGTAAGGCTTTTAATCCTAGAGTAATAAGTATCTGTCCTATACGATCTTTACTGTAGGTTTTATCTACCATAAGAGCCGGTTCAAAAGTGCGGCTTTTAAGATCTTCTCCTAATCCCCATTGATTTCTACTTTTACCCTGGTTATCAGGGTGATCATAGTAATAGTAAGCTGGATCATACCTGAAATCTTCGTTAATCTCAGCATATATGCCATTTATTCTAGCGCAGATATATCCAATCTCTTTACCGTCAGGGGTAGCTATCTCAATAGTATGGCGACTACCTTGCTCATGGAAGCGGTCATCCGGTGGCTCTTCTCTGTAAGTCATTATGAATTCTGAGCCGGAATCAGTCTTTATAATGACGCGGGATTGTGATAGCAGGGCGTCGATTATATTAACTTCTCTTATCCTCCTTGCATCTGCGGGATAGGAAAAAAACAAAACGACCCCCACCATAAATAAAATAACCTTTTTTAAATATTTCATTTTCATGTTTTTATGGTCAATCCCCTCTTTCTATAAATATGCCATATATAGAGCAATAGTCAAATTGGGAGGGTTAAATAAGGTTAAAAGGAGGGCCTTCTCGCCACAGTCAAGCGTCCAAAGAAAATGCTTAAATTAATGCGTTGTTAGTCTTTTAGTAACAATAAGTTATGAGGGTCATATTTTGGTTGGGTATTTTTGCAGTGTCATTGTGACAAAATTGTGACAAAAATAAATAAAATAAAGACTTAAAGCATGTATTCCTTTAATTCACCATCAACTATTTCACAATGATGCGGATAGTTAAGCAAGGGCGTATTATAATTTTGCTCTCTTGTCATTGCCCCCCCCCATTGGTGTCCAAATAGTGTCCAGAATAGGGGGCAATACAGGGTAATACTCGGAATTGGTGGTAATAATAGAATAAATCGAGAATAGATAACAATGTTTAACTTATTACTTAGATACTAATGTTGCAATAATATTCTTCAATACTATTGGATTAAATTTACATATGCTTTATATTTATCTAATAAACCACACCTTTCTAATTCCTCATATAACCAATACTGTCCTACGTTATACCAACCCAAGTATCCATAATCTTCTGCCTCTTCATGGCCCTCAGCGGCAATATAATAGTCTATACGTACACCTGTCACCATCAAATCCCAATGACCACTCCTTTCATATAGTTCTGGAGTTACTCCTGGCTCACGCCGTAATTTTCTTACCAGCGTACGTTTATTAAAAACTATAATGCTCGTCTTAAATGTTATCTGCCCCTCGGAAAACGGAATGCTTGGATGAGCTAAATAGCGAGCACTAGAAGTGAGATATGTCCTATAACATTCAAAACCATATTGTTTTGGTCTAAGACTGTAATAAGGTATATTATTCCTACGGGTAACATGACCGACCAATCTACCTTCCTTCAATCCTTCAATCAAGTGAATAGTTTCTGTAGTTAACTCACCGTTTAAAATAAGCTTAATATGTTCACTATTTATACCTGCTTCAGCAAGTTCCTGCCACAGTTCTTCAATAGATGTATGTGCTCTTACCCTCCTTGCATCAGCAGGAAAAGATAGAAACAAAACAGCTCCTACTATGAATAAAATAATCCCTTTAGTCTTTAAACTCATCATAATTTATACCAAGCCCTCTATATAAATTATGCCATATATAAAGCAACAGTCAAATTGAGGGGGGGGGTAATTAAGATTAAAGGGGACTCATTCTCGCCACAGTCAAGTGTGCAAAGAAAATGCTTAAATTAATACAGTGTTAATCTTTTATTGTCAATGTGTTACAGAAAAGATATCGTTAGTATAAATTTTTACAACCTGATTGTAACAAAATTGTGACTATTTGAAACTACATCAAGGAGTGGCTGGAGCAGACATCCATCTCTGCCAAATTTCATCAAGCATAGCATTCATTCCGCTACCACTTTCGATTATTCTTTGGTTCATTCGTATAAATTCATTTTCAAATTCAGGATATTTTATGAAGACCTGAGCTGCAATTTCCCAAAAAGGTTGATCTGGATTATCCCACCTTATATCAGAATTATCATAATTATAGACAATCTCCCCGAATACATTAAGATTATCTTCCGACTCAAAAGTTTCTCTGGCGAAATTAAATAATGGATCTCTTTCTTGGAGTAACCAACCCATAAATTCTCTAATAAATACTTTTTTCATCTGCACTGCTTTAGTAAAGCTTTCTATTCCAGTAACTCCGATAGGTAAATTACTAAACAGCAATAAATGATTGAAATCCTCATCTGGCATAAAACCTGTGCTAACAACAATGACTCGCCCCTCTCCTTCTTTCCTTTCTGGTTGATATTTAGCATCTACCTTAGCAAGAGCATCTCTAATGCTTGCCCCTGGATATCCAGAAACAGACATACCAAAAGCACCGCCTAGAGCATCCACTCTCATTCTATTATATTCTTCTTGAGATACCCTCTCTTTCTCTTCGGTTTCTTCATAAGAACTAACAATACCTCTTTTAAGATCAATATAATCAAATCCACACTGAAAAACCCCCCTTAGAAAACCAGCTAAGTGACGATCGCCTTCACCGCTTGTAAAAATTATTATATCTTTTGCCCTAAATTCATCATCTAACTCTCTTGCTTTACTAATTATTCTCAACATTTTAAACTTCCTAATAAAATCTTGATAAAGAAATGTCCAGTTAAAATTTGCAATTGTTCCTTCATCTAACCCTGTATTATCTATGCTGAAAAAATCTTCCCCAAATATCTGCCCAACAAGATTAATTCTTTCATCTTTTTTCTGTGAATCATCCAATCGATCATATGCTTCGATTAATCTATCAACATCATCTCCAAAATAAAGACCTCTAGCATCAGATCCAAGACCAGATTTGACATAAAAAGTATGATCATCAAGACGAATAGAGCTGTAGCTTTGATCTGGGGCAATACCGTGTTCTCCCAAGACAATCTGTAATTTCCCGCTGTGTCTATCATAGAATGTCTCATTAAAAGAAATAACTAGATCTACAGGATCTTCAACTACATCGTAAGGAGGACCTAGTTTATCATATCCAATAAATATTCCTTCATGCTCTACATAAATTCTATCTGGACTATCTTCATCATAAGGAGACACATCTGGTGCATTCAGCATTTTTGCCAATGTATTAAAGAGATATCTACCTACTATAATTTCAATTTTAGCATCTTCATTAGCCCTCTTTCTTATTGTCCGTGCAGCATTAACAATTACTCCCAAATCACCTGCACCACCAATTTCCTCAATATTCCCTAAGAAAATTAGTTTCACAGTTCGTATATTTTGTGGAAATAGATGTTCACTTGAAACTATCCTCACCCTCCTCGCATCAGCAGGACAAGAAAATAAAATAATCCCCACTATAAATAAAATAATTCCTTTAGTCTTTAGGTTCACCATATTTTGTACCAATTCCCCTCTTTATAAAGTATGCCATATATAGGGCAATAGTCAAATTGGGAGTGTTAATTAAGATTGAAGGGGACTCATCCTCGCCACAGTCAAGTGTCCCCTCAAAAACTAATATACCCACTCACCTTCTTAAGCCTCTTACCTATATTACCTAAATCCTCTAATCTTCTAACCCTTCCCCCACTCTTTCTTATATTAAGTATTCTCCTTACACTAACCTCACCCAATCCCGGTATACGCATAAGCTTAAATCTATCCGCTTTGTTTATATTTACAGGAAAGTACTCCGGATGTCTCTTGGCCCAAGCCTCTTTAGGGTCTGTTAAGAGCGAGAGGTTTCCATTCTCATCAAATGGAATCTCATTAATTGAGAAGTTATATTTTCTTATCAGCCAGTCTGTCTGATAGAG
>JAVCCL010000004.1 GCA_030765505.1 Candidatus Kaelpia imicola
TAAATCTGATATTTTCTATTATAACTCCATTAGGCTGGCTTCAGAGATGTCCTACCTATAAAGAGCAGATAAGCGAATTAAAGGAGAAAGATCTTAGTACGCATGGTTTTCTTGGATATCCCGTGCTTCAAGCTGCTGATATCTTGCTTTATAAAGCAGAGAGAGTTCCTGTAGGCGAAGATCAGCTGCCGCATTTAGAATTAACGAGAGAGCTGGTGAGAAGGTTCCATTATCTATTCGGTAAGAATATTTTTCCTGAACCAGAAGCTTTACTTACAAAGAGTTCGAAGCTTTTGGGTTTAGATGGGCGTAAGATGTCCAAAAGTTACAGTAATTCCATTGCTTTAGCTGATAAGAGTGATGTTATAAAAGAGAAAGTCAGAGGAATGTTTACAGATCCTCAAAGAATAAAACGCCAAGATCCGGGAAGACCCGAAGTCTGTAATGTTTATAAATATTATGAGCTGTTCTCTCCTGATAAGGTTGCCGATATTGGCAGAGAATGCAGAGAGGCTAAGATAGGATGCGTTAGAGACAAAGAGAGGCTCGCAGAACTGCTCATCAATTACCTTAAACCGTTTCAGAAAAAAAGAGAGGCTATAGACTTCGATGTGAGCTACCTCAAAAAACTGCTTAAAGAGGGAGCTAAGAAAGCTAAACAAGTTGCTCAGAAGACGATTTCTGAGGTTAGAGAGGCTATAGGTCTATGAACGATTACAAGGTAAGACTTAAGATTTTTGAAGGTCCGTTGGATCTATTGCTCTATTTGATTAAAAAAAACGAAGTAAGTATCTATGATATACCTATTGCCGAAATAACAAAGCAGTACTTGGAGTATCTTAAGCTGATGCAGGATTTAGACCTTGATATTGTTGGTGATTTTCTTGTTATGGCCGCGACGCTGTTATATATAAAATCACGAATGTTATTGCCCCAAGAAGAGGTGGTCTTGGATGAAGAGATACCCGACGATGACCCGAGAGAGGAGCTTGTTAATCGATTGATGGAGTATAAGAAATTTAAAGAGGCGGCAGGTCTGCTTAAAGATAAAGAGGAAGAAGGGAGTGAGGTTTTTAAAAGATACCTATCTCGGTCAGATATTGATTTAACGCAGAGCGAAGATCCCCCTTACGAAGGTTTTGAAGCCAGCATATTTGATCTAATATCTGCCTTTACAGAGACTCTTAAGAACATACCTAAGGAGGATTTCAAAGTTGTTTTGGATGAAGAGCATACAGTAGAAGAGAAGATGGAGTTTGTAATCTCTCTCTTGGATCAAAAAGGGGTTATCTATTTCAATAATATCTGGGGTAGGATAAGAAGCAGGATTGAGGCAGTAGTTTTCTTTCTATCATTATTGGAGCTGATAAGATTGAAAAAGATTATAATAAGGCAGATTGGTCTTTTTGGAGAGATCAAGATATTTAAACCACTACCGGTCTTAGATAGCGATGGAAAATAAAGCCGAAACAAAAAGTGTAATTGAGGCACTTCTCTTTGTTGCTGATAAGCCGCTCTCGATAGAACAGATAAAAGCCGTCATGGAAGCCGACAGATCGGAGATTAAGTCAAATATAGAAGAGTTAAAGAGAGAGTATGAGTTAAAACATAGTTTCAGAATTCGTGAGGTTGCAGGGGGGTATCAGCTTGTAACAGACCCTATCTATGCTCGTTGGCTTAGAAAATTTTTTCAAGGTGGACGTAAGGGAGGACTCTCTAAAGCAGCGCTTGAAACTCTTGCAATAGTTGCTTATAAGCAGCCTATTACAAAACCAGAGATGGAGCAGATTAGAGGGGTTGATGTTGATGGGGTTATGAGGAAACTACTTGAGAAAGGTTTGGTTAAAATTATCGGCAGGAAGAGTGTTATCGGTAGGCCGCTAATGTACGCAACTACTAAAAGGTTCTTGGAGTATTTTGGGTTAAACTCTTTGGAGGAGCTGCCCGATTTAGATAAATTTGTAGAAATGGAGCAAGAAGAGAATGAAGATAATCGAGATTAGAAAAAAGATTGACGATCTAGACAAAAAAATAGTCAATCTTCTTAACAGGAGAGCAAGGTTAATAACGGACATCGGCAAAATTAAAAGGAAGAATAATAAGAGTATCTATGTTCCTGAAAGAGAGAGAGAAGTTTATAAGAAAATTAAAAGCTATAACAAGGGGCCGATACCTGGAGAGTATCTTGAGCACATATATCGCGAGGTAATGTCTTCTTCTCTGGCGATTGAAAAAGAGATAACCGTAGCCTTCTTAGGTCCTAAAGCCACCTTCACACAACTGGCCGCTCTCAAAAAATTTGGTTTTTCAGTTAGATATATAGAGTGTAGCGTAATAACTGATATTTTTAATGAAGTAGAGAAAGGCAATGCAGATTTTGGAGTTGTCCCAATCGAGAATTCGTTTGAAGGTGCTGTAAATCATACCCTGGATATGTTTATTGACTCAGAATTAAGTATCTGCTCTGAGATATATCTAAAGATAACCCATTATCTTCTGTCAAAGTCAAAAAGTGTTAAAGAGCTAAAGAAGATATATTCCAAGTCTGAAGTCTTCGGCCAATGTAGGAAGTGGTTAGAGAGCAATGCTCATGGAATTGATATTGCTGAGGTCTCTTCTACTGCCAGAGCTGCTCAGATAGCGGCAGGAGAGAAAGGGTCTGGGTGTATAGCCAGTAAAATGGCCAAGGATATTTATGGTTTAAATATGATTGCATCTTCAATTGAAGATGCTCCTTGTAATGTAACAAGGTTTTTAGTTATAGGGGAGACTCTGGCCCAGCCTACGGGTAGAGATAGAACATCCGTAGTCTTTTCTGTTAAAGATAAGATCGGAGCCTTACATGCAATGCTTCTTCCTTTTAAGAGGCATGGTATTAACCTGACAAAGATAGAGTCCCGTCCTTCGAAGAAGAGAGCCTGGGACTATTATTTCTTTGTTGATTTAGAAGGACATTGCAAAGATGCTAAAGTAGCTAAGGCCTTGGCTGAACTTTCTGATGTAACTTTTAGCCTGAAGATATTAGGTTCTTATCCAAGAGCTTAAGAGATATGTTGATATGGATGTTGAGAAGCTGATAAAAAATGCAACAAGAGAGGCTAGGCCTTATAAACCTGGCAAACCTATAGCTGAAGTAAAAAGAGAGCTTGGACTTAAAAAGGTTTATAAATTAGCTTCAAATGAAAACCCTCTGGGGCCTTCGCCTCAAGCTATAGCTGCTATAAAGAGAGTCTCAGCAGGTATAAATCGCTACCCTGAATCAGGCTGCTTCTATCTTAAAAAACGATTGGCTGAGATTTATAACCTTGAACCGGATAATTTTATAGTAGGCAATGGTTCCGATGAACTAATAGCTTTAGCACTAAGGACTTTTTTGAATCCCGGAGATGAAGTCATAGTCTCTAAACCTACATTTTTGATGTATGAGTTCTACTCTATAATAGAAGGGGCAAATCTAAGGATAGTTCCTATGAGGAATTTTAAATATGATTTAGATGCCATCTTAGGTGCTGTAACAGATAAAACGAAGATAATCTTTATTGCAAACCCTGACAATCCTTGCGGAACTTATATTGCAAAAGATGAGCTGGAAAAATTTATAGATAGATTACCTGATAGTATTATCCTTTTTCACGACGAAGCTTATTATGAGTTCATGCAGATGGATGACTATCCGGATCTATTTAGGTATATCGAAGATAAGCCAGTTATTATGACCAGGACTTTTTCTAAAGTTTACGGTTTGGCCGGTCTAAGAATAGGTTACGGTATAGCGGATAAAAGAATAGTTGAATATATGAATAAGGTTAGAGATCCTTTCAACGTTAACTCTTTGGCTCAGGCTGGAGCATTGGCCGCTTTAGACGATAGAGATTTTGTTAAAAAAGTTGTTAAGTTGACCAAGGAAAATAGAGAATATCTTTTCAAAGAGTTTGAGCGTTTGGGCTTGAATTATGTCAAATCTTATACTAATTGCATAATTGTTGAGATTGGAGAGAGGGCTCAGGATCTATCAGGTTATCTCCTAAGAGATGGAGTTATAATAAGAGATATGTCTGCCTGGGGTCTCAATAGATATATAAGGGTGAGTGTTGGGCTCAAAGTCGAGAACAGAAAGCTTGTTAGGCTTTTAGAGGAATTTATAAAAAAGGAGATTAAAAAATGATTATTGTTCTTAAACCGGATATCACCAAAGAGGAGATTGATCATCTAACAGAGAAGATTAAATCCTGGGGCCTGACGCCGATGATATCAAGAGGTGTAGAGAGGTCTATTGTAGGAGTTATAGGCGAAGAGGATGTTTTGCGTAGCCAGCCATTGGAAGCATTTCCGGGCGTCGAGAAGGTTATCCCGATTCTGGCACCATATAAGCTTGTGTCCAGAGAGTTCAAGTCTGAGAATACTGTGATAGATATAAAAGGCATCTGTATTGGAGGTAAAAAGATAATAAATATGGCCGGTCCTTGTTCAATAGAGAGTTATGAACAGTTAAAGAGCACTGCTGAACATACCAAGAGATTAGGTGCTCAGATTTTAAGAGGCGGGGCTTTTAAACCCAGAACGTCTCCTTATAGTTTTCAGGGACTAGGGGAGGAGGGCTTAAAGATGTTAAGAGAGATTGCCGACAATCTTGATATGGCTGTTGTCACAGAGATTATGGATCCCAGAGACCTGGCGCTTCTTGAGAAATATACGGATATTATTCAGGTTGGTGCTAGAAATATGCAGAATTTTACATTACTTAAGGAGGTTGGACAGTCTAGAAAACCTGTTCTCCTGAAGAGAGGTATAAGCGCGACTGTAAAAGAGTTTTTGATGGCGGCTTAGTATATACTCTCAGGAGGCAATTTTCAGGTTATGCTCTGTGAGCGGGGCATTAGAACTTTTGAGACTGCAACAAGGTTTACCTTGGATATCAATGCTATCTCGGTTATAAAACAGAAATCACATCTTCCGGTTATAGTCGATCCTTCTCATGGTACAGGTAAATGGAATTTAGTGGCTCCTGCAGCAGCAGCTGCGATTGCGGCTGGAGCTGACGGATTAATAGTCGAAGTTCATACTAGCCCTGAAGATGCTTTCTCTGATGGAGAGCAGTCATTGCTTCCGGAAAAATATTCTGAGATGATGGATCTTATTGGTTCAGTTGCCAAGGCTGTGGGCAGAGAGATATGAGCAGGAAATTTAATAGAGTAGTCATAATCGGAGTCGGTCTTATAGGAGGTTCATTAGCCGGAGCCATAAAGAAGAGCGGAATTGCTAAAGAGGTTGTAGGTTATTTCAGGAGAGAGAGTTCGTTAAAGAGAGCGAAAAGACTTAAGATGCTAGACAGTTACTATAGAGATTTAGACCAAGCTGTTTCAGGCTCAGATTTGATTATATTGACAACACCTGTTTATAGCATAATGGGTATTGGAAAAGCGATTAAAGGTTCTCTTTTAGACGAAGCTCTTATAATGGATGCCGGGAGTACTAAGAGAGAGATAGTAGCTGAGCTTACCAGGCTCTATCCTGAGAATTATCTTGGTGTTCATCCTATTGCCGGATCAGAAAAAAGAGGAGTAGAATATGCAGATCCGGAGCTTTTTAAAGATAGAGTTGTAATCCTGACTCCTACAAAAAAGACTTCAATTGCAGTTCTCGGAAAACTAAAATTATTTTGGAAAAGTGTAGGAGCCAAGATAGTTATTCTTAATCCCGAGACTCACGATAAGATACTCTCTAAAGTAAGCCATCTCCCGCATCTTTTGATGTACTTGTTGCTGGAAAGCGTAACTAAAGAGGATTTGAAATTTGCTTCTAGCGGTTTTCATGATGCAACACGAATAGCAGCTTCTGATAGTAAGATTTGGAGCGATATCTTTTTATCTAACAGGAAAAACATCGTTAAAGATATAGATAATTACATTAAGAAGTTGCTTAAGTATAAAAATTTTATAGAGAAGGGTTTTGAAAAAGAACTCCAATCTTCTATAGCTGATGCAGCTAGTAAAAGAAGGCAGCTTGGGTGAAAGCCAAAGAGGTAATCACAATAGATGGTCCTGCCGGTTCTGGTAAAAGTACTGTTGCAAAATTAGTTGCCAAAAGGTTAGGTCTTAACTATCTTGATACGGGAGCAATGTACAGGGCTCTTACCTGGGCTTCTCTTAAAGCTAATATCGATTTTTCCAACAATAATGCCATTCTATCTGTAGCAGAAGGTATAGATTTAAATATCTCCTATCAGAATGGAAAGTCGAGCGTCTACCTCAAAGGAGAAGATATATCGGATGCAATAAGACTCCCCTTAGTCAATGAGAATATATCAAGGGTTTCAGAGGTTTCTGAGGTTAGAGGTATCATGGTTTCAAAACAACGGGAGCTGGCTAAGGGCGGGGCGGTTGTAGAAGGACGGGATATTGGGACAGTAGTCTTTCCTGATGCAAAGTATAAATTTTATATCGATGCTGATTTCGATATTAGGGTAGAAAGAAGATATAGAGAGATGCAGGCAAAGGGTCTGAATATATCCAGGGATGATGTGAGTATGGATCTCTCTAAGAGAGATATCAGTGATAAGAATAGACTTCATGGACCTCTAATGAAAGCAGAAGATGCAACAGCTATAGATACAACAGGGATCTCTATAGATGAGGTTGTTGATAAGATACTCTCTTATCTTGGAGAGAGGGATGGTTCTTAATAGATTCTTAAGCCTAATAAGTCTTCTTATTTCTAAAGTGTTGTTCTTGTTGTGTATTGAGGGTAAGAATAATATTCCTACAGGAGGAGCTGTTATAATAGCCAGTAATCATGCAAGCTTTTTGGATCCCATCTTGTTAGGTGCAGCTTCAAGGCGTGTACTAGCTTTTGTGGCTAAAGAGGAGTTGTTCTGCTTGGGGCTTTTTTCAAAGTTAATATCAAGCGTAGGTGCATTTCCTATTAAAAGAGAGGCTCTATCTAAGAGTACTATCAGACAGGCTCTCAGGCTTCTAAGAGAAGGCAGGGCTCTTGTGGTATTTCCCGAAGGCAGCAGGTCTAAGAATGGTGAGATAGGCAAAGGAGAGTCTGGAGCGGTCTGGCTTGCGAAAACAACAGGAGCTCTTATAGTGCCTTCGAGGATATCTGGAACAGATAAGGCCTGGGGTGTTAATAGCACTACAGTTCGTCCTTATCCGGTTAAGGTTGTTTTTGGAAAGCCTTTAGAGTTCTCTGATTTAGAAGGAGAGGATTTAGGTAGTATGTCAGATAGTCTAATGGAGAGAATAAAGAGGTTATGAATATAGAGATTGTTAAGCCTTGCGGTTTTTGTGCAGGAGTAAAGAGAGCCATAGATTTAGTTCAGGATGCATTGAGAAGTTATAAGTCGGTATATTGCTTGGGAGAGTTGATTCATAATGAGACAGTAGTCTCCTGCTTAAAAAAAGAAGGGCTTATTGTTATTAAAGATCTCTCTGAGCTTAAAGGTAGAGATCTCTTTAATTCTGCGGTGGTCATAAGAAGTCACGGGGCAAAAAAAGAGGTTTATGATTTCTTGAAGAACCACGATATTGCTATTGTAGATGCGACCTGTACTATTGTTAAGAAGATACAGAGTCTCTGCCAAAAATTTAGTAGAGATGGTTGTAATACGATAATATTTGGAGATAAGCTTCATCACGAAGTTCAATCCTTAATGGACTATTGCGATGGGAAAGTAAACGTTGTAGCTATCATAGAAGATGTCAGCGAAAATACAGCTTTAGATAACTCTATTCTTATAAGTCAGTCGACTAAGGACGAAAAACAGTTGATAGGTCTCTATAAACAGCTTTTTAAAAGAGGTTTGCCAAAATCCAATTTTTATAATACAATATGTTCTGATATAAAGACCAGACAGAAAGAGCTTGACTCTTTAGCGGACAGAGTAGATCTGGTTTTAGTGTTAGGGAGTAAGCAGAGTGCCAATACAGCTAATCTGTTCTCTATAGCAAAAGAGAGGTGCAGCAGGAGCTTTTTGGTTTCTGACTTAAATGAACTTCCTGAAGTTGAAATAAGTGAGTCTGGCGATATTGCTATTGTAACTGGTGCTTCAACTCCTTATAATTTTTTAAATTCTGTTACAGAGAGAATCAAAAATCTATATAAATGAGGTGAATAGCATGACAGAAGGAAAAGAGAAGATTGATATTGGCAGCGGAGAGGAAGATTTTAAAGATAACCTTGACAGGTTATATGAAGAGAGCTTCCAACAGCTTAAAGAAGGTTCTATTGTAAAAGGTACAATTATACATGTTAAAAATAATATCGTGCTCTTGGATCTACATTATAAGGCAGAGGGTATTCTTCCTAAGGATGAGTTTCTGGATTCATCTGAGATTGATATCGGTAAAGAGGTTGAGGTCTATGTATCTAGCTTAGAGAACGAAGAAGGTTTGGTTGTACTTTCCAAGAGACGGGCTGATAAGATTCTTGGCTGGGAGAAGATAAACAAGGATTATAAGGAAGGCGATGCTGTTAAAGGTAGAGTGGTTAAAAAAGTAAAAGGTGGACTGATTGTAGATATCGGTGTAGAGGCTTTTCTTCCAGCATCTCTCGTAGATATCAAAGGTATTCCGGAATTGGATGCTATGATAGGAAAGATAATCGATTGTAAGATTGTATCTATTAACATTAAGAGAAAAAATGTGGTCATCTCCCGTAAGGAATATTTAATGGCTGAGATGGGACAGAAGAAGGAAGAGTTGTTGAGTAAGATAAATGCTGGTGATATTGTTGAGGGTATAGTTAAAAATATAACCGACTATGGAGCCTTTATAGAGATAGATGTGGTTGATGGTTTGCTCCATATATCAGATATGAGCTGGGGAAGAATTAACCATCCTTCAGAACTTTTGGCGGTGGGTGATAAAGTTAAAGTTAAGATCTTAGATATCGATGATGAGCATCAGCGTGTCTCGTTAGGTCTTAAACAACTAAGTGCTGATCCATGGGAAGAGGTAGAGAAGAAATATTCTTTAAGTTCTCAGATTAAAGGGAAGATAATAAACATTCTTCCTTACGGTGCTTTTGTCGAACTTGAACCCGGAATTGAAGGTTTTATTCACGTCTCTGATCTCTCTTGGACAAAGAAGATAAGAGATGCTCATGAGATGTTTGTTATAGGGGATATAATAGAGGCGATAGTTCTCTCTGTTGACTTAAGTAGAAGAAGGATAACTCTGGGCATAAAACAGCTAGAGCAGGATCCCTGGGAAGAGATAGAATCTAAATATACTCTTGATTCTACTCTCAACGGTAAAGTCACTGGTTTTAATGAAGATGGAGCTTTCGTAGAGATAGAAGATGGTATTGACGGCTTTATCTCTAAAAATGATCTATCTTGGACCAGGCGCATAAACCATGCTTATGAGATTTTAAAGAAGGGGCAGAAGTTGGAGTTAAAGATAATAGGTATCAATAATGCTTTTAGGCAACTTATCCTGGGGTTGAAACAGCTTAAGCCTGATCCCTGGCCTCAGATAGAGGAGAAGTATAGGCCTGGTACCGTTCTCGAGGGTGAAGTTACGAGCATATTTCCTTTCGGAGTTTTTGTACAACTCGAGGAAGATTTAGAAGGTTTGCTTCACATTTCAGAGGTAGGTAAAAAATCAGATACTTTACAAGACGGGTTCAATCCGCAAGACAGAGTAGAGGTTGTTGTTTTATCTATTGATAAAGATAAGAAGCAGATAAGATTAACTTTAAAAGATAGTGATGAACCTTTAAATTCAAATGAGGTTTTAGAGGCTGAAGATGATTTAAAAGTTAGCTCTAAGGAAGTTCCCGAAGAAGATGTAAGAGTTGACGATTCTGAATTTATTCAGTTTGAAGAGGAAGCAGAAGAGGTTTCTGAAGAAGTTGAGGAGAAACTAGAAGAATCTTCTGGAGAGGGAGAGGTTAAAGAGGAACCAGAAGAAGATTCTAATCAAGGAGAGATTCAGGAGGAAGCAGAAGAGGCTTCTGATGAAAAAAGAGATGAATAACAAGATTGCCCCTGATGAGCAGTTAAAGATAATCAAAAGGGGTTTAGATGAGCTGATTACAGAAAAAGATCTTCTTAAAAAGATAGAGGCTTCATACAGCTCCAATAAGCCTTTAAATATTAAAGCAGGATTTGATCCCAGTGCACCCGATTTACATTTAGGTCATATGGTGCTTCTTAAAAAACTCAAAGATTTTCAGGATTTAGGCCATAGAATCTATTTTTTAATAGGCGATTTTACAGCTCGGATAGGTGATCCAAGTGGGCAGAGAGAGATTCGGCCTCAATTAACCAAAGAAGAGGCCAAGCGGAATGCCAAAACTTACAAGAGACAGATATTTAAAGTTCTTGACCTCATGGAGACTAAGGTTGTCTTAAATTCAAAATGGCTTGAAAAGATGAGCTTTGAAGATGTCTTAAAGCTTAGCTCTCACTATACGATTGCTAGAATTCTCGAGAGAGATGATTTTATGTTGCGCTATAAGGAGGGTAAGCCGATATCCTTAACAGAGTTTCTCTATCCTTTGATTCAGGGTTATGACTCTGTTGTTTTGGAGGCTGACATAGAGATAGGCGGAAGAGATCAGAAGTTTAATCTTCTTGTTGGGCGTGAGCTTCAGCGGAATTATGGGCAGAGCCCCCAGGTTATAATTACTCTGCCTATATTGGAGGGTACGGATGGAGTACAGAAGATGTCTAAAAGTCTGGATAACTATATTGCTTTGGAAGATTCGGCCAAAGATATCTTTGGTAAAGTTATGTCTATACCCGATAGCCTTATTTCAAGATATGCAGAGCTGCTCACCATGCTGGATTTGGAAAATTTAAACAGATATGCTGCACGTGATGCCAAACTTATGTTGGCTAGAGAGATTGTTGCAATATTCTACGGTAAGAATAAAGCGAGAGATCAAAGGGATAATTTTATCAAAGTTTTTTCTAATAGAGAGATTCCTGAAGAGATTGAGGAGTATAAAGTTGATACCGAAACATGGATAGTAGATTTGATAGTAGATAGCGGTTGTGCTGTGAGCAATTCTGATGCTAGGCGCTTGATAAAACAGGGTGCCGTGACTCTGGATTCTATCAAAGTAGAGGATAAAGGTTTTCAGATAGTAGAGCGGGGCGAGTATATTCTTAAGGTAGGGAAGCATAGGTTTAGAAAAATAATTTTTAAAGATTAAATCTTGTATTCCCAAAATTTTCCTTTTACTGAAAAAAGAGTAATATCTCTAATCAATCCTGTAATTGATAATCCTTTTGTATTTCTTGAAAGCGTATCTTCTGATTCTGACAATCAAAGGTCTTTTCTTTTTAATAATTTTGAGGATTTCTTGGTTTTTAATCCAGAAGATAACCTGGATGATTTTTTTGCAAAAGTTGAAGATTTTTTAACAAAAGGTTTCTGGCTCTGCGGTTTTTTCTCATATGAGGCAGGGTATTTTTTTGAAGAATCATTAAAGGGGTTGTATAAATCAAAGACTGCCTTTCCTCTTATATGGCTGGGTGTTAGCAGTGAGCCTATAATTATTGATCACAGCTATAAAGATAAATCATTACTCTCTGATTCCCCTGCAGATTTAAGTTATAAAATGGTAGGGTTTAAGCCAAGCATCAAAGAGAAAGAGTATGATAGTTCTATTGCCAAGGTAAAAAAATATATCGAAGAAGGCCGGACCTATCAGGTGAATTATACTTTTAAGTATAAATTTGATTTCAGGGGAAGTGTTTTAGGTCTATATCTTAATTTACGCAGGAGTCAGCCAACATCATACAGCGCTTTTATTAATACCGGCGAGAACAATATCATATCTCTTTCACCGGAACTCTTTTTTAAGATGTCTAAAGATAAGATTTTGACTAAACCAATGAAAGGTACTATTTCTCGAGGTTTCTCAAATTTAGAGGATAGAGATAGAGAGAACTGGTTAGCTCAAGATATTAAAAACCGTTCTGAAAATCTCATGATAGTTGACTTATTAAGAAATGATCTAGGCAGAGTTTCTTGTACGGGAAGCGTTAAGGTTGAAAATTTATTTCAGGTTGAAAGATACCGTACTTTATATCAGATGACATCTACTGTGACAGGAACTTTAAAAAAGAATAGCGACTATATACAGCTGTTTAAATCTCTATTTCCGTCGGGTTCTGTTACCGGAGCTCCCAAGATAAGTACGATGAAGATAATAAAAGAACTGGAGAAGGAGCCGCGTAATATATATACAGGTTCAATTGGTTATATTTCGCCAAATAGAGAAGCATGTTTCAATGTAGCGATAAGAACTATTCTATTGGATAAAAATAAGGCTGAGATGGGTGTTGGAGGCGGCATTGTATATGACTCTTTAGATAGGGCTGAATATAGAGAGGCTATTCTTAAAGCGGATTTTTTAAGAAAAGATTTTTCTAGTTTTAATTTGATAGAGACTATGCGTTGGGATAGAGGCAAAGGGTATTATCTTATTGAAAGGCATATAGATAGGATATTCAATTCAGCGGTATATTTTCAGATTCCTCTAGATGTCAGAATCTTAAAAAAGAGATTATCTGAGCTTGAGAGGGAATTTAAAGAGAATAAATATAGAGTGAGATTAACTCTTGATATGGAAGGCAATATTAAAACAGAATTCAGCATATTGGAAGATCTTAATTCTTTTATTAAGATTAAGATTAGTTCTACCAAGATAGACCCTGAGAATATTTATTTATATCATAAGACTACTCAACGGGATATTTATGATAAGGAGAGGAGGAAGGCTCTTAAAGAGGGCTTTTTTGATATTATCTATACAAATATCAAAGGTCAGATTACTGAAGGGGCTATCAGTAATATATTTCTCCTTCTGGATGGCCAACTTTATACGCCTCCTGTAAGATGCGGTTTGTTGCCGGGAATTTTAAGAGAGCATCTGTTGGTTAAGGGTAGCACAAAAGAGAAGATCCTTCACAGAGACGATCTTTACTTGGCAGATAAGGTATACATAGCTAATTCTCTTAGAGGTTTAATGATAGTAAATGGTATAGTTTGACAGAGCTATATCGCTTAGGTAGAATTAGTAACAATGATTTCAAAAAATCTTAATTTAATAAGAGAGAAAATAGAAAAAACATCTCTAAATAGTAATAGAGTTTCTGATTCTATTAGGTTAGTTGCTGTAACGAAGAATGTAGAGGTAGAGAAGATAAGAGAGGCTTCTTCTTTAGGGATTTCAGATATTGGAGAGAATCGTATTCAGGAAGCAAGAAGTAAACTGGATGACTTGAAAAGTCTCAATCTCTGCTGGCATATGGTTGGACATCTCCAGACCAATAAGGTAAAATATGCTGTCGATATTTTTGAATATATACACTCTTTGGATAGTATAAAGCTGGCTGAAGAGATAGATAGGTGTTCCAGAATTAAGAATAAATATCAAAAAGTATTTATAGAAGTAAATACTTCCGGAGAAGAGACGAAGTTTGGTGTTAGCGAAGATAACATAGAAGCTTTTGTCAATAGAGTAGTAGAGTTTAAACAGTTAGATTTAATGGGTTTTATGACCATCGCTCCTTTTACAGATGATAAGGATGTAATCAGGGAGTCTTTCAGAAAGCTTAGAATTATAAGGGATGATATGAGTAAAAAGTTGAATAGAAAACTCCATCTTTCAATGGGTATGAGTGATGACTTTGAGATTGCAATTGAAGAGGGAGCTGATTTTATAAGATTGGGCAGAGTAATCTTTGGAGAGAGAGAATGAATGTTGGAATTATTGGTTTAGGGAAGATGGGTGAGGCTATAGCTAAAGGATTAATGAACTCAAAGGGTTATAGAGTATATTTTAACGAGTCTGATGGTAAGCGATGCAAAGAAATAACGGATAAATACAGAAGATTGAAATATCTTGACATCGAGCAGCTCATAGATTCATCTTCCGCTATTATACTGGCGGTTAAACCTCAAGATTTAAAAGAGCTTTTGAATAAGATTGGCCGTGTTTTAAAGAGAGATAAGCTCTTTATCTCAATAGCAGCTGGAGTCTCTATAAATTTTGTACAGAATGAAGGTTCTTTAGAAAAGGTGGTTAGAGCTATGCCGAATATGGGTGCCTTAGTGGGAGAATCTTTTACAGCTCTCGCTTATTCAGAAAAAGTTAGTAATAGAGAACTTGAGTTAGCTAAGAAGATATTTGCTAACATAGGAGATGTTGAAGTATTAAAAGAGAATTTAATAGATGCTGTTACAGCTATATCCGGCAGCGGACCTGCTTATTTTGCCTATTTTCTTAAAGCAATTGAGGAGTCTGCGGCTGAAGTAGGCCTTGAAGATATATCTTCTAAAATTGCTCTAGATACCTTGGAAGGGGTTTTAAAAGTATTAAAAGGATTGGATATTTCAACAGATGAGCTGATTGAAATGGTCAAATCTCCCGGAGGAACAACAGAGGCTTGTTTAGATTATTGGCAGCAGAGCGATCTGTCAGGCATTATAAAAGAGGGAATTAAAAAAGCAATCAATAAGGCAAAGGAGTTAGGGAAATAATGTTTATACTTGCTAATTTAATTAAGGCGGCGGCTGAGATTCTTGGTGTTCTGCTTACGATATACTATTGGCTGATCTTAGTACGTGCTTTAATATCCTGGGTTAATCCAGACCCTTATAATCCAATAGTTCAATTTCTGCATAAAGTTACAGAGCCTGTTCTCTCTCCTATAAGAAGAATGCTGCCTTTTGGGGCTGGTATTGGAATAGATATATCACCGATTATTGCATTTTTTATAATAATGTTTTTGAGATCATTTTTAGTGAGAACATTATTGGAGATAAGCTACTATCTTAAAGGAAGTATTTAAAAAAGGAGTTTGGGGTGAAAGATTTGAGAAGAAAGATCAGCGAGGCAAGCTCTTTTATCAAAAAGAGTATTAAAATCAAACCTGATGTAGCGGTTGTTTTAGGCTCAGGTCTGTCTGCTTTTGGAAAGAAGATTAAGAATAGTAAGAGCATAGACTATACTAATATTCCCCACTTTCCTGTTTCTACAGTAGAGGGTCATAAGGGAGAGCTGATATTTGGGAAGGTTGGTATTAAGAATGTCGTGGTTATGGGGGGGCGGTTTCATCTCTACGAAGGCTATTCTGTCTATGAGATTTCCTACCCGGTATATGTTATGCGTGCTCTGGGTGCGAAACACCTTATAATCTCTAACGCTGCAGGCGGGATGAACCCTTGCTTCAGTAAAGGTGATCTCATGCTGATAGATGACCATATAAACCTTATGGGTCTAAACCCTCTCACTGGTCCCAACGATGATAAGCTTGGAGAGAGGTTCCCGGATATGTGCGAACCCTATAATAAGGAGATGTTAAAGCTGGCAATGGACTTAGCTTTAGATTTGAAGATAAGAGTACATAAAGGTGTCTATGTTGGCCTAACAGGTCCCAGTCTAGAAACAAGGGCAGAGTACCGTTTCTTAAGAGCTATAGGGGCTGACTGTGTAGGTATGTCTACTGTTCCTGAGGTTATCGCAGCTGTCCATTGCGGATTCAAGGTTTTAGGTATAAGCTGCATTACAGATCTATGTCTGCCTGATGCGTTGAAACCGGTAGACTTTAAAGAGATACTCAGCATTGCTGCAAAAGCAGAGCCTAAACTAGCCCAACTTGTGTACAAACTAATACCGAAGCTAAAATGAAGGATTATAAAGAGACTTTAAATCTTCCCAGAACTAAGTTTCCCATGCGGGGAAATCTCCCTCAGAGAGAACCTGGTTTTATTGAAAAGTGGAAAGAAAATAATTTATACGAAAATATTAAATCAAAGAATAAAGATAAGACTCCTTATATTCTTCATGACGGGCCTCCTTATGCTAACGGAAATATTCATCTTGGCCATGCCTTAAATAAAACATTAAAAGATGTAGTTTTAAGATTTAAATCTATGACTGGACATCTTGTTAATCTTACACCTGGCTGGGATTGCCATGGTCTGCCTGTAGAACATCAGCTTATTAAAAATCTTGGGTTAAAAAAATCTGAGATAGAATCTGTTAAGTTTCGCAAGAAAGCGAGAGATTATGCTCTTAAATATGTGGAGATTCAGAAAAAAGAGTTTCAGAGATTAGGCTGCATGGCTAATTGGGATACTCCCTATCTTACTTTGAGCCATGATTATGAAGCTGCTACTCTGCGTTCTTTGGCAGGTCTTATAAAACAAGGCTATCTCTATAAAGATGTTAAGCCTGTGAATTGGTGTATTGAGTGTGAAACTGCTTTAGCCGAAGCTGAGGTAGAATATGAGGAATGTCTATCTGACTCTATATATGTAAAGTTTGCGATCAATAATGGTCCGGAATTAGCGGTTGATCTGAATCTCCCGAAGCGGTCTTATTTTTTAATTTGGACCACTACTCCCTGGACATTGATATCCAATGTTGCCGTGGCCCTCAGTAATGAAAAGGAGTATAGCTTTGTAAAGCTAAAAACAGAAGAGCTGCTGGTTGTCGCTTCTAAGAGGCTGCCTTTTTTAAAAGAGAGCCTTGCTTTAGAGATAGACTCTGTAATACATACTGCTAAAGGCAGGGAGCTTGAAGGTGTTAATTTAAAACATCCCTTTATAGAGCGGGAATCTAAAGTTGTGGGGGCTGATTTTGTATCCGTGGAGGAGGGTACAGGGTCTGTCCATATAGCTCCAGGCCATGGTATGGAGGATTATCTATTAAGTAAAGAGAGAGGACTTGATATGATCATGCCTTTAAACGATAAGGGTATATTTGAGGATGTTGGTGAGTTTTCCGGTCAACTTGTTTGGAATGCTAATGAAAAAGTAAAAGAGATACTTAAAAATAAAGGTGCACTTTTAAAAGAAGAGAAGATAGAGCATTCCTATCCTCATTGTTGGAGATGTAATTCTCCGGTTATATTCAGGGCTACATTACAGCTTTTTATGTCAATAGATAAGTTTGATCTGCGTGCTAAGCTGCTTGAAGCAACCGATAAAGTAAGATGGATTCCTGAGGCAGGCTTGCAGAGGATGAAGGGGATGCTTCAGACACGTCCGGATTGGTGTCTCTCCCGTCAAAGATACTGGGGTGTTGCAATACCCTCTCTTAGATGCATGAATTGCAAAAACTCTGTTTTAAATCAAGGTTTTATTCTCAATGTTGCAGAAGAGGTAGAGAAGAGAGGTGCTGATATATGGTTTGAGGAGAGTTATAAGAAATTTTTGCCCCCAGATTTTAAATGTGATAATTGCGGTAATAAGGATGTTGATCTTTTTGAAAAGGAGAACGATATCGTAGATGTTTGGTTCGAGTCGGGAATAAGTCATCAGGCAGTGTTAAAAGATAGGTATAATTTGAGCTTTCCTGCCGATCTCTATCTTGAAGGCAGCGATCAGCATAGAGGGTGGTTCCAGACTTCTCTTATTACCGGAGTTAGCATAAAAGAGAAGCCTCCATATAAAGCTGTTCTTACGCATGGTTTCGTGGTCGATGGTGAAGGAAGAAAGATGTCTAAATCTTTAGGCAATGTAATATCTCCGCTTAAGGTGATAAAGAGGTACGGCGCTGACGTTCTAAGACTCTGGGCTATATCGCGGGATTTCACTCAAGATCTAAGGATTTCAGAAGATATAATAAAACAGACTGTAGAGTCTTATAGAAAGATAAGAAATACTTTTAGATTTCTTCTGAGTAATATATATGATTATGACCCCAAGAAGAATAAGGTTTCATATTCAGCTCTGGATTTAATAGATAAATGGATATATGCAGAGTCTATAGTGCTTAATGAAGAAGTTAAGTCTCTTTATGAGAATTATAAGTTTAATCAGGTATTTAAAAAGATATATCTTTTTATGAATGAGAGGCTGTCGTCTATCTATTTAGACGTTCTTAAAGACAGAATGTATACTTTTCATCCTCAAGATGAGAAGAGAAAATCTTCTCAGACTATGATTTACTGTCTGTTGTCTATGCTGGTGAGGTTAATAGCTCCAATATTGCCTTTTACAGCTGAGGATGTCTGGGAAAACTTAGAACTTAAAGACGAGGACGATTCAAAATGTGAGAGTATACATCTGACCTCTTTTAAAGATATGGTATTAAATCAAGAGAGTGAGGTAGTTTTGAAAGATTTCAACAAGCTCTTTATTTTAAGAGATATTGTTATGAAGGCAATCGAGAGAAAGAGAGAGCTGGGTGAAATAGGCAGCTCTCTTGAGGCTAAGGTTAGGCTAAAAATTCTACTGGACAATAGCTACAACTTTTTAGATAATTATAAAGCTATTTTAGCTGTACTGTTTATAGTCTCAGAGGTAGAGTTATCTAAGGCTGATAAAGCAGACAGTAATTTCAAGAGTATAGATGGTTTTGAAAGGATAGATATTATTGTTGAAAAGAGTCAAGGTAAGAAGTGTATGCGTTGCTGGAATTATACTTTCGATATTGGCGAAAACAGAAGATATGAAGATGTCTGTCTTCGCTGCGCTATGGTATTGGAGAAGATATTATGAATAAAAAGTTTAACAAGCAGGAGCTGGAAAAGTTTAAAAAGATTTTAATGGACTTAAAAAAGAAAGTATCTTCAGAGATAAGACATCTAACTGAGGATAGCATCTATAAATCCCAGAAAGATGTATCTGGAGAGATATCAAGTTATACCTATCATATGGCCGACATGGCTACAGACAGCTTTGATAGAGAGTTCTCTTATGCTTTGGCCAACAATGAACAAGAATTAGTCTATCTTATAAACGAGGCTCTATCCAGGATTGATTCTGGGGAGTACGGTATCTGCGAGCTTTGTGAAAACAGCATAAAGAGAAGCCGTTTAAATGCTATTCCATATGCCAAAAACTGTTTAGAATGCCAAACTAAAGAGGAGAAGAGGGTTAGAAGGGAAAAGAGATGAAAAATGGCCCCAAAGGTAAGGGCCTCCATCTTTTTCTAATAGCCATTCTGTTGGTAGCAGATCAGGCAGTAAAGACCTATTTGAGTATATTTCCCCAGGGCGAAGTTATCTGCGATCTTCTGCCCGGGTTTTTTAATATTAAAATCTTGGTAAATCCTGGAATAGCGTTTGGAATCTTAAATAATCTGTCCCAGGTATTTATATGGGTAAATACTTTTATCTTAATCTCTTTTTTAGTCTATTTCTTATTTGGTTTAAATACCAAAACTCTCTATCTAAGTTTTGCTTTAATTATAGCCGGAGCAGCTTCTAATCTCATAGATAGACTTATCTATGGAGGAGTTGTGGACTATTTAAACTTTACTTTTTTTCCTACCTTTAATCTTGCAGATAGCTATATAACTGTAGCAATATGCTTAATGCTGAAAGATGCCATATTTAGAAAAGAATAACCACTCTTTTCAGTACGAAGGTTCTAATATCAGGTTGGATCAGTTTCTCTGTGGTGAGTTTAAAAATATCTCTAGAGAGAAAATCAAAAAAATAATTTATCAGAAGTCTGTTTTAGTCAATAGTAGTAATGCGGTAAAACCTTCAGATATTATTAAAGAGGGAGACAGAATAAGTATTTTAAAAAGGGATTTTAAGGAGAAGAATATAGAGCCTAGGAATATGGATATTTCTGTTATATATGAAGATGAAGATATAGCGGTTATCAATAAACCTGCCGGTATCATTACTCACCCGCTAAGTGGGACCGATTCTGATACTCTAATTAACGGATTACTCTTTAAGTTCAATAAGCTCTCAAGTATCAATGGGTCCTTAAAGCCCGGGATTGTACATAGACTTGATAAGGATACTTCTGGTATTATGATTATTGCCAAGAACAATGAGGCTCATAACAATATAGCTGCTCAATTTAAAAATAAAGGTATTATTAAAAATTACCTTGCCTTAGTTGAGGGTAGTGTTGAATATGATGAAGGTTTAATCTCGAGGCCTATTGGAAGGTCGAGGATTAAAAGAACGATTATGGAGATAGATGATTCTATGGGGAGATCAGCAGAGACCTATTTTAGGGTTATTCAAAGAGTTAGCCTAAAACTCACTATTAAGTCTCAGAAGTTTTACACTTTTATTGTCCTCTCTCCTAAGACCGGGAGAACGCATCAATTGCGAGTACATATGAAACATTATGGTCATCCTCTTGTTGGAGATTCTAAATACGGTAGGGGTTCAGATTTGATCGGCCGTCAGGCTCTGCATGCTTATCATATAAAGTTTTTCCACCCTGTGAAAAATATTCAAATGAGTTTCAAAGCTTTATTAGCGGATGATTTTAAAAATTTGCTTTCTAAATTAGGGATAGCAAATTATAATCTTATCTTAGATAATATTATTCAGGAGGTGTGATATGTTTAAGAAAATTCTGGTTTTTATACTTGTCTTCACTATAGTAGCTGGTATCGGTGCAGGTTACTTTTTTCTTTATCAGGAGAAAGAGAGCGAGATAAGGTTGAGAAAAAATATGGAGGTTGAGTTGGATTCGACGCTAAAGGATAGAGAGAAGATAAGAGAAGAGCTGGGTAGGATAAAAGATGATTATCAAAAGATAACTCAGGAGCTTGAGAAAGGAATGGTTAAGAATGAGGAGCTCTTGAATGAAGCAGGTAAGATGGTAACTGATTTAGATGGAGCTAAGTCGGAAATCATTGTATTGTCGCAGGAGAGAGAGGTGCTTCTCAGGAGGCTTGAGGAACAGGATGCTAAGTTAGAAAAGTACCAGATAAAGTTAAAAGATGAGATTTCAAAATCAGCAGAAAGAGAGCCTATGACAGAAGATGACAACGTGCAGCTTGAGAATATTACGGTAGACGAAGATTCTCTAGAGGCTGAACCTCTACCGGAGGGTAAGGTTACTCAAATAAAAGCAGAGATTATGGCTTTCAATAAAGAGTACGGTTTTATCGTACTAAATAGAGGAACCAAGGACGGCGTGGAGATAGACTCTCTATACGAATTTAATATCAAGGGTCAATTAAAAGGAAGACTTAAGCCGGACAGAGTTTACGAATCTATGTCTGTGTTGGATATCTTAGAGGGTAGAGAGAGTATAACCGAAGGAATGAATATAGAGATATTCCCGGAAGAATAATCTTTTTATAGTCCGATATGAAAATTAAGAAGAAAAGAGAGTCTATTTCTTTTGATTCAGTGCTTACTCCTCCGCCAGACAAGTCGATATCACATCGAGGTATATTCTTTTCTGCTCTATCCAATAATAGAGTAAAGATAAGTAATTTTTTGTTTTCTCAGGACTTGCTTAGCACGATAGCTGTTTTTCGCAGTTTGGGTTTGGATATATCTGTTAAGAAGAAGGAGATTAGCATATCAGGGGTTGGACTCGAAGGATTAAAAAAGCCCGATCAGGATCTTTATCTTGGTAACTCCGGGACTACTGCAAGGCTTATTTTGGGACTTCTGAGTGCTCAGGATTTCAACGCAACGATCGGAGGCGATGAATCATTATCTCTGCGTCCGATGAAACGGGTTACAGAACCTCTCTCTATGATGGGAGCTAGCTTTAGAGGTAATGATGGTGCCAATTTTCTTCCAATAGAAGTCATAGGTTCAAAACTAAAAGGTATAGATTATATTATGCCTATCTCTAGTGCTCAGGTTAAATCGGCTATCCTGATAGCGGGTCTATATGCGGAATCTTCGACCATAATTCACCAGAAGTATAAATCCCGAGACCATACAGAGAGGATGCTTCTATCTTTTGGCGCAAACATATCGTCTAATGATTTAGAGGTAAAGATAGAGAAAACGGATAGTCTCAATGTGCTTGACTTCTCTGTTCCAGCCGACATATCTTCTGCGGCATTTTTTATTACGCTTGCGCTATTAAGTCCTGATTCAAAATTGCTGCTTAAGAACGTGGGAGTAAATCCTACTCGCTGTGGTTTTATAGATGTCTTGAAGAGGATGGGGGCTAATATAGATATTGATCTTACTCTCGGAGAGAGAGAGTCTGCTATAGCTGAGCCTTCTGCCGATATAAGTGTATCAACCTCCAGGTTAAAAGGGGTTTATGTATCTAAAGAAGAGATTCCATCTCTTATAGATGAGCTGCCTCTTCTCTTTCTTGTTGCTTCTCTTGCAGAAGGGGATAGCTATATAGAGAGTGTTTCGGAGTTGAGGGTAAAAGAGACGGATCGAATAAACTCTATAGTAACAAATTTAACAAAGATGGGGGCTAGGATAAAGGTTCTAGGCGAGGATGTTTTGATAAAGGGAGTGGAAGGTCTTAATAAGGCTGGCTTATTGAGCTTCTCTGATCATAGAACTGCCATGGTCAATGTTATAGCTGCCATTTTAGCCGAAGGAGAGTCTATTATAGATTGTCTGGACTCCATAGCTATATCCTATCCTGGTTTTATTAAAGACTTAAACAGTATCTTAGATAATTGTATTGAAATTGTGTAGATATATTATTTGCAGTTTGACTTAAATAGAGCAAATTGATAAAATATATCAGTTTATTATGGCAAAGATGGACTTATTAAAAATGTGGAAAAATCTAAGCTCTCTTTATGAGGGTATAGCCTCGTCTCTCTCTTCTGATATCGGTATAGATTTAGGTACCGCGACTACTCTTGTCTATGTTAAAGGTGAAGGAATTATTTTATGTGAGCCTTCAGTTGTTGCAATAGAGAGGAGTCAGAATCGTGTTTTAGCCGTTGGAGAAGAAGCCAAAAGAATGCTTGGCAAGACGCCTGGTAATATAGTTGCTATTAGACCTCTTCAAGATGGCGTGATAACTGATTTTGAAGTGGCTGAACAGATGTTGAGATATTTTATAACCAAGGTAAACAAGAAAAAGTTTTTACTAAAACCCCGCGTTGTAATAGCTATACCGTCTGGAATTACCGAAGTCGAAAAGAGAGCTGTCAAGGATTCAGCTCTTCATGCAGGTGCCAGAGATGTCTACCTCATAGAGGAGCCCGTTGCTGCTGCAATAGGGGTAGGGTTACCGATATATGAACCTGTAGGTAATATGGTGATAGATGTAGGTGGAGGTACTACCGAGATAGCGGTGATATCTTTAGCCGGACTGGTGCTGTCAAAGAGTATTAGAATAGGCGGGGATGAGATGGACGAAGCTATAACCCAGCATATGAAAAAGACTTACAACCTTATAATTGGAGAGAGGACAGCCGAAGACATTAAAATAAAGATCGGTTCCGCCTATCCTTTAGAAGAAGAGTTGACAATGGAGGTTAAGGGCCGTGATATAGTCACGGGTCTTCCTAAGGCGGTACCTATAACTTCCGAAGAGGTAAGAGAGGCTATGGCTGAGCCTATTACTCAGATACTGGAGGTAACCAGATTTACCCTTGAGAGGACTCCCCCCGAGCTCTCTGCGGATTTAATAGAGATTGGAATTGTTTTAGCCGGAGGAGGTGCACTTCTTAGAGGTTTGGATCTTTTGATAACTGAGGAGACTGGCCTTCCTGTTCATGTCGCAGATGATCCTTTAACCGCCGTTGCGCTGGGTACTGGCAAGGTATTGAGTGAATTAAAATATTTAAAAAGAGTTACAGTCCAGCCCAAATTAGAATCTTAGAAAGCTTTTGCTCTGAACAATAGATGAAAAGAGGCCTGATTACAGTCTCCCTATTTATAACCCTTTTTTTCTTAAAAGGCTTTTTACAAAACACTCTGTTCCAATTATCATCAAATACTTTAAGATTACCTTTTTTTGGCATCTTGCATGAAAAAGATAGCACTTCTCAAGAAGATATAGCTCAAATATTGAGAGAGAATCAAAGTCAGGCCTGTAGAATAGAGGATTTAGAAAATGAAAATAAAAATCTTAAAAATTGCTTAGAGTTGAAAAAGAGTTTAAAAAAACCTATTGCGGCTAATATTAACTCTATAATTGAAGAAGAGTTAAGAGCTAAATTTTTAATAGACAGAGGAAGCAGAAGCGGTATGAAGAAGAATAGCGCAGCAATTACTCCTGCTGGCTTTGTAGGAATAGTTGATGATGTGGGTGTAAACTATGCCTTTGTGCTGCCTTATTTCGATCCCAGCTTTAGTATCTCTGCTCGTATATCCTCTACCAGGGAGATTGTATTGTTGGCAGGTAGAGGTAGGGGGTGCAATTTAAAGTTGCTTTACATAAATATTGATAGCGATGTTAAGATAGGTGATACAGTAGTAACTTCGGGAAAGGGTTTGTTGCCCAGGGGAATAGCTGTTGGAAGAGTAGTCAATATCTATATGCATGCTTCTCAGATGTATAAAGTTGCTGATGTTGAACCATTTGTTGATATCTCTAAAGTCGAAGATGTTTTAATAATAGTACAGGAATAATGCTATACGCTATCTCTTTGGTTATTGCGGGAGTTTTAAAAATATTTAGCGGAGTAGATCTGATATCTTTTATCTTTTTATATTCTCTGCTTTTTAATGATGAATTTAGTTATAATAACTTTTTGGTATCTGCTTTGGCTGCTGAGATGTTTAGCTTTTCATTTCCGGGACTCTATTCTCTCTCTTATTTCCTGCTCTATCTTGTAAAGAGATGGCAGTTAAAGATGTTCCACGGCAATAGAGTATTCAATTTTTTATTCCTGCTTCTAGGATTTATTTCTATAAGAACTCTCTGTAATCTTTCGCTCTTAATAGGGTACAGCGCTAGCATGAAAGCCTATCTTTCGAGCTTAGCATCCAATCTGATTTTAATAATAATACTATACTTTTTACAGAATTACGTAGAAAAATGTTTTCCAAGATATACAAAACATCCTTAGCTATATCTCTGGTACTGATTATCTTAAGAGTCTTCTATTTTCAAGTTATTAAAGGTGATTATTACCGGGAGATGAGTCTCAATAATTATCTTAGAGTTTTACCACTAGGCGGTTATAGAGGTAATATTTTAGACCGTTATGGTAGAGAGCTTGCTGGGAATCGTTTAAGTTTTTCAATACAGGTGCTTCCCGATAGGATCAAAAATAGGAACGAGATCTTTGAAATCATAAACAGAGAGTTTGATATTGATATAGAAGATTTAAAAAATATTTATAAGCTTAAATTTAAAGCTCCCTTTGCTCCTTTAACACTAGTCTCTGATGTTGATTTTGAAAAGGCTCTCTTTTTGAAAGAAAAATACAGGAATATCTCAGGGTTGCTTGTATCTGAAAATATCAAAAGATATTACCCTAACAGTACTGTTGCTTCTCATCTATTAGGTTATCTTGGTGAGATCTCCGAAGACGAACTGAAAGAACTAAAATCCTACGGGTATAGATTCAGTTCTTATATTGGTAAGAGCGGAGTAGAGAAAGAATTCGAGCCTTACTTAAAAGGCAGCGATGGTGGAATGTTGGTTAAGGTTGATAATCAGGGCAGAATCGTAGAGGTTTTAAGTCGCGAAGAGCCAAAGAGAGGGTTAGATATATATCTGACTATTGATTTGGATTTACAACAGAGGGCTGAAGAGTTGCTCTCTCCTTATACGGGGTGTTTTCTTGCTATGGATGTTGACTCAGGCGAGGTTATAACCGCGGTCAGTTCGCCTAATTTTGATCCCAATCTATTTATATCGTCGGATAATTATAAAATCTCACAACTATTGAGTTCTAAAGAGAGACCTCTTTTGAATCGTGCTATACAGGGAGAATATCCTCTAGGTTCGGTATTTAAATTACTTATTGCTGTTGCAGCTCTTGAGGATGATGTTATTAATCCAGAAGATAGGTTTTTCTGTCCGGGACACTTTAATTATGGAGGGCGGAGCTATAAATGCTGGAAGAGCAGCGGGCATGATTGGCAGGATTTACGTCAAGCCATAGCACATTCCTGCAATATATATTTTTATAACACAGGACTAAAGACAGGCATTAATTCTATTGCTTACCATGCGGGTCTTTTTGGTTTTGGGCAAAAGACAGGAGTCGATTTACCTTATGAGAAAGATGGGTTCTTACCGTCTCCGGATTGGAAAGCTAAAAAGGTGAAAGAGCGTTGGTACCCTGGGGATACGATCAACGTCTCTATAGGCCAGGGTTATCTCCTGGTGAGTCCTATGCAGGTCCTGCGATTTATAGCAGCATTGGCTAATGAGGGAACTCTTTTAAAACCTAAGGTTTGCAACTCTATAAGCGGTGAGCTGGCTTATAAAAGAGAGGCTGAGAACCTTCTCTTCTCTGTCAAAAATATCAAATTTATAAAAAGAGCTATGAGAGATACGGTAAATAGCCCTACCGGTACAGGGCAGATTGCAAAGGTGGCTCCTGCTATTGCTGGCAAGACAGGTACTGCTCAGGCAACATCGGGAAAACCGCATGCCTGGTTTGCAGGCTTTGCCCCTTATGATTCTCCCAGGATTGCTTTTTTAGCTTTTATTGAGCATGGAGGCGGCGGAGGGTATGCAACTGCAAGGATAGCAAAGGAGTTTCTAAAGTATTATTACAAAAAGAGTGGGTTATGAATAAAAGATTGGATATTTTGATTTTATATGTTCTGTTAATATTTTTGATTGGGATCATGAATCTCTATAGTGCAAGTTATAATTTCTCAGGGAACTATATTATGCGGCAGGTTATATGGTTTTTAATATCTCTATTAGTGGCTTCCGGGGTATCTTTTATAGGCATTAGGCGGATTTTGAGCTTGGGATTGGTGTTCTATATCACTTCGCTTTTGCTTTTGATTATAGTTTTGATATTACCTGCCGAAGGTGCTCATAGATGGATTAAATTCGGTTTTTTAAATATTCAGCCTTCACAGATTATGAAGTTTACACTTCCGGTATTTCTTGTATCTGTGTTCTATTATAGTAATTTTGAGACTCTCTCTTCATTTATTATGCCGCTCTTTTTCACTCTTTTTGGGGCGATATTGATTGCTAAAGAACCGGATTTAGGCGGTTCATTAATGCTCTTTCCTTCAGTAGTTACTTTTTTTATACTTAAGAAAGCAAAATTTAGAAAAGCTTTACCTTGGATTATTGCTGCGCTAATGACAGTGCCTATTCTTTATTTGAATTTTAAGCCTTATCAGAAAAATAGAATTTTAACATTTATGAATCCTCAGCTTGATCCTTTAGGGGCAGGTTATACCTTAATACAGTCTAAGATAGCGGTAGGATCTGGAAATATTCTCGGCAAGGGGTGGTTGAATGGAGCTCAGGGGCAGTTGAGGTTTCTTCCGGAGTCTCACACGGATTTTGTATTCCCTGTCTTTGCTGAAGAGTGGGGTTTTATAGGTGTCATTGCGCTCTTAGGGCTATATTTACTTATGCTTAGGAGGATGCATAGTATTGCCTCTAGGAAAAAAGATGGAGCTTCGGGTATACTGCTCAATCTCTTTCTTGTCACTATATCAGTTCAGATAATAGTAAATATAGGCATGACTATAGGTATCTTTCCTATCGTAGGGTTGCCGCTTCCTTTTTTCAGTTATGGCGGGTCGGATTTAATTGTTACCGTTGTCATGATAGCACTATTTTTAAGAGATGAATAATTATTCAGAACCTAAGGAGATAGAAGAGTTTCTTCTAAACAACCTTTCTAATGTTCAAAAGCCCGGCCGCTATATAGGCAGGGAGCACAACAGTATAGAGAAGAATTGGGATAGTGCCTCTCTTAGGATTGTTTTGATATATCCCGATCTATATGAAATTGGAATGAGTAATCAGGGATTACGACTTCTATATGAACTTATAAATGCGAAGCCTGAATTTATCTGCCAGAGATCTTTTGCCCCTTGGCATGACATGGAGAACTTGCTTAAGAGTTCAAATCTGCCTCTATATAGCCTTGAGAGCAAAAGACCCCTCTCTGAATTCGATATTGTTGCGTTTACACTTCAGCATGAACTAAACTATACAAATATTTTAACTATACTTGATTTGGCAGGTTTAGATATCTTCTCTAAAGATAGAGCGGATAACCATCCTCTGATAATCGGAGGAGGTCCCTCTACATTAAACCCCGAACCTGTTGCGGATTTCTTTGATTTTTTTCTTATAGGCGAAGCAGAAGATATTATTATTCCTTTATTGGAGAGTATTTCTGCGGGACGTAAGGATGGTATCCCAAGAGAAGAACTGCTCTTTAGACTTAAGAATCAAAACTCAATCTATGTTCCCTCGCTTTATAAGACGGAGTTAACAGAAGAAGGTTTTATTGTTACCAATGTGGATAGAAAGGTCCAGAAGCATTATGTGGCTGATCTTAATAGTGTAGCGCACTCTATCAGGCCCACCGTATCTTATATCCGTACAATCCATGATAGGATAAATCTTGAGATTATGCGGGGCTGTCCGAACTCCTGCAGGTTTTGCCAGGCAAGGGTCTATTATGGTCCGCCAAGGCAGAGAGAGATGAACAATCTTATCTCTACTGCTAAGAAGAATTACAAAAATACAGGCTATGAAGAGGTCTGCCTATCTTCACTTTCAAGCGGAGTCTATTCCGGTATAGAGGATCTGATTGATGGTTTGAGATCTGATTTTAAAGATCTAAATCTATTTTTAAGTTTGCCCTCTCTTTGGGTTAGTAAGAGCCTTATAGATAGTTTGAGCAAATTCACCGATACAAAAAGGCCTTCATTGACGTTTGCTCCTGAGGTAGGCTCTTTGAGAATGAAGGATATAGTAGGAAAATATGTTGATGAGGAGATATTGAGCGAGATTATCTCTTTTGCTTTTGATAGAGGATGGAAGAGTATAAAGCTCTATTATATGCTTGGGCTTCCCGGCCTTAAGATTGATGATTTAAAAGAGATAGTCGAATTCGTAAAAGGTCTTCTAAAGCTAAGGACAAGGAGGTCTGTAAGTCTAAAGCTTAGTTTTGCAACTTTTATTCCTAAGCCCCACACTCCTTTTCAGTGGCATCCTTTTGCATCTAGAGAAGAGGTACTGGAGCAGATTGGATTTATAAGAGATAATTTGCATAGCAGGCGTATAAAAATTGATTTCAGAGATTATGATTATTCTTTAATTGAAGCAATCTTTTCTCGGGGGGATAGAAGATTGTCATCTGTCATTTATGAGGCCTGGAAGGCAGGTGCAAGATTTGATTCCTGGGGAGGAGAATTCAATAGTGATTTATGGTATAATGCATTTAGTAAAAAAAATATTGACATAGATAGTTATCTTAGACCGTCCTGGGGCGAGTCTTCTCTATTGCCTTGGGATTACGTAGGTGTGGACATTGATAAGAAGGATTTATGGGCAAGCCTTGAGAGTGCTAGGGCTAAATTTTAGTATCTCTGAGATTAAAGGGAGGTAATAATATGGATTTTCTTAAGGGTGTTATCAAAAGAAATGAGATGGACAGTTCTTTTAAAAATCTTCTTATTGAAATGTCTCAGAATAATGCTTCCGACTTACATCTTAAAGATGGTTATCCCCCGATCTTTAGAATAGATGGGAACCTGATGATGAGTGACCATCCCGAGCTTTCACCGGATAACATCGAGAAGATGTCTTTTAGTGTGTTGAACGAGGAGCAGAGAGAGAGGTTTAAAAGAGAGTGGGAGCTAGATTTTGCGATAGAGGTAGAAGGGGTTGCCCGCTACAGAATAAATCTCTATATTCAGAGAGGTTCTCTTGCTGCTGCTGTAAGGATGCTGCCTGCTAAGATACCTTCGCTCTCTGAGTGCGGATTAAATCAAGAGCTTATCATTGAGAAGCTCTTAAAGAGAAAGAGAGGGCTTATTCTTGTTACAGGGCCGACTGGAAGCGGGAAATCTACATCAATAGCCTCTATGATTGAATGGTTAAATGAAAATGGAACGAACCACATCATAACCGTAGAGGATCCTATAGAGTATGTCTTTAAATCCAGGAGCTCTGTTATAGATCAGCGGGAAGTGGGAACAGATACTCACTCATTCAGCAACTCTCTAAGGCATATATTAAGAGAGGATCCCGACGTTATTCTTGTTGGCGAGATGCGTGACCTTGAGACGGTAGAGGCGGCTTTAAATATAGCTGAGACAGGCCATCTTGTTCTTGCAACTCTGCATACTCCAGATGCAATCCAGAGTATCAATAGAATTATCGATATTTTTCCAGCACATAAACAGTCTCAGGTAAGAGTGCAGATTTCCTTTGTCCTTTTGGCAGTCCTTACTCAGCAGCTTATGGCGAAGAAAGAAGGGCCGGGCCGTGTCTTGGCGTATGAGATGATGATTGCAAATCATGCAGTGAGAAGTATGATCAGAGAGAGCAAGGTTCATCAGATAACATCAACTCTTCAGACTGCACAGGCAGAGGGCATGAGCACTATGAACCAAAGCTTAGTTAACCTCTATTTGAAAGGTGATATAGGTTATGAGCAGGCAATGCTTCACTCTTTAGATGTTGAGGATCTTAAGAAATTAATCCAGAGAAAAGCGTGAAAGAAGCAGTTGAATACTCGCTTATCTTTACAAAGAAGGGATTGTTGAAATTCATATCCCATCTTGATCTACTGCATCTCTTCCAACGTGTTTTAAGGCGAGCCAATATTGCAGTTTTATATTCACAGGGTTTTCATCCAATACCGAAGATTAAGTTCAATAGAGCTCTTAAACTTGGTGTAGAGAGTGATAACGAGCAGTTATTCATAAGATTAAAAGAAGATATAGAAGAGAGTAGATTGAAAAAAGAAATAAATAAGCAGCTTCCGGATGAGATTCAGATAGTTTCTGCAACTAAGGTCTGATTTTTTGATTCTTTAAATTGATAAATATTCTGATATAATTTGAGTTTGGTTTTTACGGCGGTGTAGCTCAGTTGGTTAGAGCATACGGCTCATACCCGTATTGTCAGTGGTTCGAGTCCACTCACCGCTATAACTCTTTCATTACGAACAGGTTAGAGCTATAGAGTTGATGTAAGTTGTTGAATTATATGCACTAATCGACCAAACTGCCGATTCTTGAGGTTAGCCTGAAAAACCCCACTAACTACTAGTGCTTTCCCGTATAGTCTAAATATTATGAAGATTTCAATCTTATTTGAGGAGTTCATTGCTTTTGCGACTTTAGAAAGATGCTTAGAACCTACTACTATTGAATGGTATAAAAGAAGCCTTGCACCGCTGCTTAAGTACTTACGTTATAAGATGCTTAAGGCAGACTTGGAGGTTTTAACCACAGAGACTCTTAGGGGCTTTTTTGTAAGCCATAGACTAAACGGCAACGCACCTAGAACAATACTTAATATTATGCAGGGAATTAAGTCGTTTTGTAGCTTTTTAGTAAAGAGAGGTTATCTCAAGGAGAACCCTTGCAATAGCCTTGAAAAGCCCAAGTTAGCCCGTAGGTTGCCTGATTTCCTAGATGAGGGGGAAGCTAAGGAGTTGTTACAAACTTGCATTAGCTTAAAGCGTAGTTATAAATCAAAGTGGTATAGAGATGTTTCTATTATTAGTATGTTTCTATTAACTGGTATAAGAAAGAGAGAGTTGCTTAATTTAAAGTTGAAGGATGTAAACTTGGATAGAGGATATATATGTGTTACAGCTAAGAACAAAGAGAGGATTGTGCCTTTAAATGATACTGTAAAAGGTTTTTTGGAAGACTACTTAAAAGTAAGGCCCAAAAGGAAAAATATCGATTACTTATTTTTATCTACCAACAGAAAGAACTCTCCTTTAACTCAACAAGGATTGTACAATCTATTTGATGAGCTAAAGAAAAAAGTTGGATTTAAAAAGAATGTTACTCCTCAAGTCTTGAGGCATACTTTCTGCACTTTAATGTTAAGAAATGGAGTAAACTTAAGAGATATTCAATTATTAGCAGGACATTCTGACATATCTACTACGGCTAGATTTTATTTAGGATGCGATGATAAACAGTTAAAAAAGGCGGTTGAAAAGCATCCATTGAATATCTAAGGGGTTTAAAACAGTACACTATTAAAACATTCTCTATGTAGTAGTGATGTGCTGTTAAGTTTCTATTGTTCGAATAATCAATACATAGTTTGTTAAATTGTTTAATATGTGGTATAAATTGACCAAAGAGCAAATTAAAGAGTTTCTATATTAATGAAAGTGAAATACAAAATTTTATTAATTATATCAGGGTTATTATTCTCGATGCCCTGTTATGCTTTTTCATTCTTAGGAGAGAGTGTTTTTGATGGAAGTCAAGATTCCTTGCAAGGTTCTTCATTTAGTTATGAATATTTTATTGATAATAATAGTAGAGTAATTATTGGTGAGACAGTTGAAGGGGATGGCTCAGTCGTAGAGGCGCCAATTATTTTAAATCAGGATTATAATGGACAGGATTATAATGGATATGAATCTACAATAAACAAAACTGCCAGACCTTTAAATGAAAAAGAAATTTTGTATTTAGAGAGTATAATTACTGATTTTAAATTAGAAGAACTTCGAAGTTATAATATAAGGGTTTTTAAGCCGAATGAAGAATCTTATGACGAGGAACAAGTTGGTGCAGCTTTCGTAGAAGCAAACACCATTGTTATTAATGATTCGTTATTTAATAATAATACGTTGTTAGGTAAAATTGCATTTGTTAAAATTATTGTTCATGAGTTAACTCATATAAAAGATTATCAGAAATCTCCAGAAGTTTTTTTGCAAAGACAGGATTTATACTATAAAGTGCTTGTTTCAATTGATTATTCTGAAGATTTTTCGTTTGTAGAATTTAAGGATAATTTAAATAATTTTGTAAGAGCATGGGTTGAGGTAGAAGTATCAGCAGAAGCGGAAGCAATTGAATTTATTTCAGATTATATTAATGAAAAAAACATAGATTTGCTTAAAGAAGTTAATAATTCACAAAGGCGAATAGGTGAAGTAAGAAAAGACGGGCTTGGTAATACTAATTTATCGGAAAATCTGTTTGAAGACAATCGGAGCTGTATTGAAACTTTATATGGCGTTAATGGTTTTACAGATATTCAAGGAAATGTTGATAAAGTAAAATTATTTTGGGGTATGTTTTTTGGCCATCTAAATACATATCTTCCTTCAGTTGTTGAACAAAGGCTATTATTGGCTCAGGAAGAAATAGGATTAATAGAAAAAGATGAAGGGGGTAATTGGGTTATAGGCATAGATAATGTCGGTAAAGTGTCTATCGGTAATTTATTAAAACCCGATATATATAATACTCCAGAGGTAAAACTATTATTTGAGAATATTTTTGGATTACCAATTTCTGATTTACAAGGAGAGTTAGTAGATAGCGGGGGTGTTGACACAGGTACATTAACTATTTATCCTCATGTTTTTACAGACATAGAAAAATCACCAGCTATTTGGTTGCAGTACTATAGTGATAATACCATAGATATTAATTATGATTTTTCAAATGGTGACCGTTGGCTTGGAATTATTATGGATTTAAACCATCCATCATATTTGACTCAACATGATAAGCTTAAATTGAGTTTTAAAGGAGACCCTGATAAATTTGAATTTAAAGTTAACGGAGAATTAATAGATATTATTAAAACTTTAGATGGTGAGTATTATTTCCAAATTGATGAGTTAATTTTTAAAATAGAGATTGCTATTAACAGAAATTACATTCAAGATGATAGTCAAGAAGGTTCATTGAAAATTAATTTTTTACCTCTAAATAATTAATTAGAACTACAGGGAGATTCTAGCTGATATCTCATCTCCATTTTTCCCTTGGAATATCTTGCGAAAGACAGGTAACAGCAAGTAGAGATAAAGGATGAATATTATTTAGACACCAAGTTTTCTGAATTCCAATGTTGATGAACTTAATTGGTTTTGATGATATTGTAAATAAACAAGTTAATTAATAGTGGGGGATATTTAGCTCCCACAGCGCTCCCATAATGCTCCCATAATTTTTCCACAACGCTCCCACAATCTCCCGACTATAATTTAATTAAGTTATTGATATTAATAGACTTAAGTATAATTTTATTAAAAAGCAGACAAAATCACTCTTCTGTTGCACTATAAAAGACTATTTTTGACAAAGATATGTACAGTATAGCGCTACAACAAGCTAAACTTAGGATTAGCGAATATTTACCCCTCCTCGTACGAAACAAGCTTTTTGTTCCCTGCAGTTAACTATAGGGCTATTAGCCTGTTAGTCAATGGTAGGGGTTTTAAACAGTACAATATTTAAAGAGCAACTTAGCGATATACCCTTGCTGTGTTTGATTTTGAGCATTACCCATATCTAGCCCTGTTTTGGTCACTATTTGGTCACCAGATGACTGTAGGGGGTTTAAAAATAGCACAATATTGAAGTATTCTCTATGCTATACCACCATAGTAGTGTGTGTGTTGTTAAATTTCTATTGTTTGGAATTAAACACCTAGTTAAACCTTGACTACTTATAATAAATAGGATTATTATGTGTTATCATGCCACAATGTAGTGGATATATAATTTGGTGATTTAATATAGGCAACTCTAGAGAGGGTTGTCTTTTTTATTTTAAAGGAGGTGAATCATGGCAGTAAAGAAGAAAGCAGCAAAGAAGAAAGCAGCTCCGAAGAAAAAGGCTGCAGTGAAGAAAGTTGTAAAGAAGAAAGCAGCTCTGAAGAAAAAGGTTGCAGTGAAGAAAGTTGTAAAGAAGAAAGCAGCTCTGAAGAAAAAGGTTGCTGGTGGTCCAAGAGGACCAAGGCCTCCTAGAAGAAAATAAATTTAATATAAATATGTTGAAATGGATTTTAAAGAAATATTTAATATTTATAGAGAATTAAATTCTAGTGTAAGGCAAAAGATTTCAGCTCTTTCTTTAGTCGTGATGGCTGCTATATTTGTGTTAATAGACAAGGAGCTAGGGGTCAAAGATTCTTTTGTTCTTTATAAGCTTTCTTTTCTTTGTTTTGTATTTTCTTTGTTTTTTGAAATTATAAATGGGCTTTGGGCGAGTGTTCATTATGCTAAATATATTGATGGTAAAATAGAAAGTTTAGATTTTAGAAAGAGTCGATGGGGTGTATGGACTGAAAAAGCGTTTTGGGCCATGTGCGTTTGTTTCCTTATTGGTGGGGTATTGTTTACAATTAGTATCTTTAAATTATCTCTTCCTTAAAAAATAAAATGAAAACTTTAGATGAAAAAAATATAGAATTATCGAAAATGCTTTTTTCACTTAAACATAGTATTGATTTAGAAAAGTTATTTGGATTAAATGCAGATATTATAAACAAAGTTGGAGTTGGGAAGAAGTTTTTTGTTCATATTCGAATGATTTTAAAGGAATCTTTTGTTATGAGTATATATAAAATTTTTGAGAAAGAAAAAACATATTCTTTGAACTCTATTCCTGCAATACTAGAATTAATTAAATCTAAAGAGTTAAATTGTAAGTATCCTGACTATGTAGATGAGTTTATATCTAAATATGAAAATGGCAAGAAAGGGACTAATTACATTGAAGCACTTGAAGCTATTTATGAAAGTTTTTATTCAAAACATCAGGCTTCTTTTGAGAGATATGATTATGCCAGAGATAAAGTAGTTGCTCATTCTGAATATAAAGCTCAGAGAGATTTATTGCCTAGTCATGCAGTCATGAAAGAAGTATTATTATTTGGTGTCGATTTTAATCGTATGATATCCGAAGCATTTCTTGGTGTAGGGCCGCATCCAATAGCTAGCGATATGCAAGTGTCTTCAAGCCTATGTAGATTATTAGAAGAGCTAGGTTATAAGAATATAAAAAAGGAATTTGATAAATAAAATAAAGTGATAGTAAGTGGTAGTTTTTAGTCAGTAGTTATTTTGTTATAATAAAATGATTAAGAACGGAAATAATGTTAAAGATATAATGTTTTATTTATGCAGGGTAAATTTTGTACTCAAAGAATTTAAAGAAAGAGTATGCTGATTTAATTATAGGAGATGATATTGTATGTTTAGGGTGTCTTTAGTTTTGAATTTGCCTGTCGTTGATACGCGACGATGTTACCCAAATGTTGAGAGCCTTTCACTTAGCCATTGTATCACTGGAAACTTTGGTAATGTGATGATAGTAGAATCTGCTATCGCAAAAGCTTAGAATTATACTTTAGGCACCCTAGCATTACTAAAATGATGTATTTATGACAAGCAGTAATTTTTTTAAATTAGAAGCAGCAGACTTAAAGAAAAGTTTTCTTGATTTAGATAGCATTCAAGATTTGGCTGCTCTTTTAGATGTAAGATGTAGCTTAGTAACATACTATGCTTTTATTCTGCCCGACAAAATAAAATATAAAAAGTTTACTATTCCTAAAAAATCTGGAGGTCAAAGAGAGATTAATGCTCCGATATTGCCATTAAAAGCAATTCAAAATAGATTAAATTTTATTCTACAAAATATTTACACCCCAAAGTCTTATGTGCATGGTTTTGTTAAAAAAAGAAGTATCCTTACTAATGCACGAAACCATGTATCTAAAAGTTTTGTTGGCAATATTGATTTAAAAGATTTTTTCCCTTCTATTAATTTTGGTAGAGTTAGGGGGGTGTTCATAGCAGCTCCTTTTGAATTTAACAATAAAGTAGCAACAGCATTAGCACGTATTGCATGTTTTGATAATTATTTACCGCAAGGAGCTCCGACTTCGCCTATAATTTCCAATCTCATTTGCGTTAAACTAGATAGTAGACTATCACAGCTTGCAAGAAAATATGATTGTTTTTACACTCGATATGCAGATGATTTGACTTTCTCTACGTTGTCTAGTGTTTTCCCTGAAGCAATTTTAAAAAAGGAAGTAGTTAATGGTAGAGAAGATATTGTAATTGGAGAAGAATTAAAAAACACAGTGATAGATAATGGATTTAAAATAAATAAAAAGAAATTAAGATTAAAAGACAAAAGACAACGGCAAGAAGTTACAGGATTAACCACAAATGTTTTTCCAAATGTAAACAGGAAGTTTATTAGGCAGGTTTGGACGATGATTCATATGTGGTATAAGCATGGTTTAGCCTCTGCTGAGAAAGAGTATTTTAATCGCATAGACGATAAGTTTAGAAATCCGAAACATAAACGTCCGTCATTTAAAGAAATACTTGTTGGCAAGATAGATTTTATCGGGCAGATAAGGGGAAGGCAGGATAGGATTTATTTAAATTTATGTAGAACGTTTAGGAAGCTTTGTCCGAAGAAAAAATTCTATGTTGATTATGATGATGAAAGTTTACCATTGATTATAACAGAGGGTAGTACCGATAGAATACATCTTAAGGCTGCCTTAAGAACGTTATATTCTAAAAGGTTGTATAGGTATCTAGATGTACGTTTTAATGAATATACACAAAGCATGGGTTCTGGTGCTTTGTCTAAATTATGTAAAGAGATGTGTAAAGTGCAACAACCAGTAAAAACAATATTTATTTTTGATAGTGACGAAGAGGAGTATATTGTATTTGCAAATGAGGGAGGTAGATGCGGTGCCCCTAGATATTGGGGCAATAATGTGTTTTCCTTTTCATTGCCGATACCTCCCCACAGGCAAAAACAATCTTATATTAGTATAGAGCATTATTATAAAGATGATGAGATTAAGAGATTGGATAGTAACGGGTGTAGATTATTTTTTAAGAATGAATTTGACTGGAATACTAAGGAGCATCTTTCTGAGAATTTGAAAATAAAAGAAGACAAAAAGATAAAAGGAACAAAGCTTACCTCAATAATTGACCATAATATTGTTAGCAGTAGTAATGATGCTAATATGGTATTGTCAAAATCTCTGTTTGCAAAAAATGTGTTACACAAAGAAAACAATTTTCACGATTTTAATTTCGATGAATTTACTAGAATCTTTGATTTAATTAATGAAATATTAAGATAATTTAATTAAAAATCCAACTTCAATATGCTGTTTATGGAGTAAGTGCATATATTTTTTAAAATTTTTCAATAATCTGTACTAGATTACCTTAATATTGTTGCTTGTTCCTTTATGTGCCTAGTAAAACTGTAGATTAATTTAGAAAGGTAAGTAATATATGAACGGGATATTAAACGGACAAGAATCGGTATTTTATAAATTATTTCGGTATATTTTTTTGCTAATTTCGAGAGATATTTCTAAGGAAACCACCTTGAAAAGCTTATGATTTTGTGGTATAATTTAAAAGTTAAGTAAGAGTTCCTTTAAAATGTTTATTTAGCAAAGAAAAGATTTAGACGAATTAGAGATTCGTGGTATAATGTATCCGATAGTTCGAGAATCAATCTAAAAAATATTCCATCTAGCAGGGAAGATTAAATTTCGGTATTTTATTCAATGTAGTATTGTCGATTAATTTAGATGTTAGTTTATAAAAAAGTTTTTTCCAATATATGGATGGATGGGGGAGCGTAGTATTGATAAATTTTAATAACTTACGAGGAGGTGATGTCTATGAGAAATTGATATGGTAGTATTTTGTTGGTTGTTTGGGGTAGCGTAGGTCTAAGGCATTCTAAAGGAAGAAATTCCACCGTAGAGCTTATATAGAAATAATAATACATTTTCTATGAATTATTCTCCCTGAGCATTAGTCGAGGTTAAATAAAATGTTAACTTTAACAATGTTTAAGGAGAATAATTATGTATGCAGAAAACAGCAAAATTAACGTAGTATTAGTAGAGCTAGAAGTAAAAAAACATTTCCCCAAACTTTGGAAGGCTACCGAAGCTTCTTTAGCAACAGTTGCAACGCTCCTGTTGAAAAATAATGCTAACCCCACATCTTTAGTGTTGATAGGTCCAGTCTCATCTGGAAAATCAACAGTACTAAGTTTTTTCCAAGGGTTAGAAAAGATTACTTACTGTACCGATTATTTTACAGCTAAAGCACTTGTTACTCATTATGCAAATAAAGATAAAAAGGAGCTAGATGATTTAGACCTACTTAAAAGAATCAAAGGTAAAAGTATGGTCGTTTCTGATTTAGGATGCATTTTTGGCTCCAAGAAAGATAATCTAAGAGAAACCCTAGGTATATTTACTAGAGCTTTAGATGGAGAAGGTCTTCTTACTGATTCTGGAGTTCATGGTAGGCGAGGGATTAAGGGGAGTTGTATGTTTGCAATGCTTGGAGGTACTACTCCATTTAAGTATAAAATATGGGATGAAATGGGGCGATTTGGCTCTAGGATGTTGTTTATTACAATGCCTTTTCTAGAGGATGAGACTAATGAAGATATCAAAAATGATTTTAAAGGTGAATTATCGTATTTAGAAAAAAGACAATTTTGCGGAGGGGAGGTCAATCAATATTTAAAAGATTTATGGGAAGAAACTGGCGGATTTCAATCTATCGATTGGGATGATAGTAGTACTTCAAGTGAGATTATGGATTTTATAATTGAATCTGCCAGATTGTTATCTAAGCTCAGAGGGTTAGTCCCGATATGGAACAGTAGCGATGGAGAATTCCAGTATCAACAACCTACAATAGAAGCTCCTCATAGAGCTATCTCTTTATTTCTTAACTTAGCAAAGGGTAGGGCAATCATTAATGGAAGAAGGCAAATATGTATAAATGATATGGCTCTAGTGCTTGATGTGGCACTTAGTTCATGCCCGTCAGATAGAGGGAAGATATTTAAGGCACTGGTTAAATCGGAAAATGGTACTTTAAATACTCAAGAAGTATGCGAAGTACTCAATGTTAGTACTAAAATAGCTTTAAGAGCTATGGAGAATTTTAGTATATTAAAAATAGTAGAGCATTACGATAGAAAGGAAGGAGTAGGTAGGCCTGGTTGTGTTATTCGCTTAAGAAAGGAAATAAAGGAGTGGACTGAAACTTCTAATTTTAAGCAATACTTTGCCGAAAACGAGAGTGATATAGGGTAATATATACAATACTTTATTATATATATATATAGTTATTGTTGTTATGTATCACTTAGTAAAAAGTAAAAAAACTACTAAAGAAACTACTAAAAAATGCTAGAGAAAATGAACGATAAGTATGTTTTTTGTACTTATCGTTCAAGGGGGAACTATTTGGTTCCCCCTTCAGTATAACTAAGAACTTAATGCTTTACTCTATGCTACTATTCAGCTATAATATGTTATAAGATGTTCTAATATACTATGAATATAATAAAAGAACTTAAAGATTACCGATTAAAGAACAAAATTACTCAACAAGAATTAGCTAAGATGCTAGAAGTATCATTTGCTACTGTAAATAGGTGGTTTAATGGACATACTAAGCCTAGTGAAATACAGGAGTATCATATAAAAGAACTACTAAAAAAGGAGGAGATAAAGGCTAAATAAGAAAGCACTAGAAACAAGGTTTTTACAGGCTCATACCCGTATTGTCAGTGGTTCGAGTCCACTCACCGCCATTTCTAATCCTACCTAATAAATACATGCAATTTTAAAAAACTTATAAAGTAATTTGACAACACGAAATTATATGGTATAAATATATTGGAAATAAATTGCTCTTAGGGTGGGGAGCTTGAAATAGATGAGATGAGAATAAAAGGTGTGAAAAGTAAAAAAGGAGGTTAGAAGATGAAGAATTTAATAGTAATTGCGGCAATGGGGTTTTTAGGAATAACAATGTTTAGTTTACCAAGTTTTGCTGTACCTTGGGAACAAGAAAAGATGCCTATAGATTGTGAGTACATACAACAAGAAAATCAACCAGCAATTGTCGGCAGTTTAGAAAAAATGGAATACGTCGACTTTAAGAAAGGGGCTGCTAAAGATATTGCATACTCATTAGAAGATGTTGATATGGATAGTTTAAATAAGGCCTTAGAAGTCATAGATAAAGCTTTATGTTCTTCATTGGTAGGTGGTGCATGTGTATTACCTATAGATGTTGAGAAGATAACTAGGCAACTAATGGCCATTGTAGGTGTATATTCAAAACAAGAAATGGATATTGAAGCTGAAACTGAATCTTTTACTAAAAGAATAGACGAATTTATCACGTTTAAATATCCTGATATACAAGATTTTGCAATCGATGGCTACGTTCTGGGTATCCTTTTGAATATTTATAGTTGTGATTTAAGAAATATTTCATTTGAATGGCATGACTATAACGAAAGAGCTCTTAATGATTTAAGCAGAACTCCATTTGAATGGCATAACTATAACGAAAGAGCTTCTGATGAAGACAATTAATCTTTGATTACGATCTAGATTAGAAAGCCCGTCATTAATTTGACGGGCTTTTCTTTTTGTATATTCCTATTTAATTCCGTAGTAAAATAATACTATAAATACTAACCGCTTAACCCCAAAAGGAGGCGATGGAGGCTAAGCAGGGAAGTACTAGTAGTCAGTAGGGTCAAAACGTTAGTTTTCTGGCGTTAGCCGTGGCTCATACCCGTATTGTCAGTGGTTTAGTGGAGCATCCCGAGATAAAATATCTATAGTTGAATTTCAACGGGGCGAGTCCATCCACCGCCAAAGTCTCTTCTTTTGATTGGCTTGTTTTTTCTTTTGCAATAGAATATTTTTGGATTAAAATATAATACAAAAGATAAAATTTGTTATTTTAACACTGTTTATTTCTGCCTGTATCTTGCCTGTTAATATTTTATATTCTCAAGAATATGGTGGTCTCACGGATTGGGAGTGGCAGGTGGTTAATGAGCTTGAGGATAGATTAGATGCTTTGGGGGATTGGCCAGATTGGGAAGATACAGACAGAGTGGTTATGGAAGTAGCAAATAAGTATAGGCTTACTAAAGATGAACTGTATGATCTTGATGAAATAGCATTTTATTTACGGATATATTTGGGGGATTTTTAAAATAAAAGTTGATTTGTAATTTAGGTGGTTTAATGGACATACTAAACCTAGCGAGATACAAGAGTATTATATAAAAGAACTACTAAAAACCCCAAAAGGAGGAGATAAGGGCTAAATAAGAAAGCACTAGAAGTAAAGTTTTCTGGCATTAGCCGTGGCTCATACTTGTAATATTGGTGGTTCAAATCTACTCATTGCTATATCTACATTTTACCGTGGTTAATTTATGTTAAATCGGTAGATTAGCGAAGCATCTCGAATGAAAAGCATCGTAGAGTAACTTCATTTGGGGCAAATTTACTTCCCGGCATTATAACTTCAGCTGATAATCGATAATAAGCAGTGAAAATTTTATACCTCGGCAAAAATTCTATCCCAACTACGAAGTGGTTTTTTGTTTTTAGCTTATAGCCAATAGTCAAAAATATCCTGCCGTAATTTGTAAAGCACTTAAATATAAGTTATATTTATTATGAGAGGTAAGAATGAAAGATTATAAATTTAAGGTTTTTGGATTAATCTATTTAGCATTAATGAGTTGTATTTTGTTTTGCACTGACTCTGCTTATGGAAGGAGAGTTAAAGAGAGTGTTATACAAAGAAATTTCAGTTTGATCGAAGACAGATTCAGTGAAAATATCGCTAATAAATTGTTAAACCTCAAGTTAAATGGGAGGGAGATAGGTAGAGAAGTATTGGCAAGAGGAACTTTAATAGGAGGCCTTGAACCCGTATTAATACTTAGAGCTGTATTGGAAGATAATTTTGAAAATACTCTATTTGGTCAAGAACCAAATTGGGATGAAATTGCCAGCGAAATAAGCTTTTTTTTCGATATGGATATTGAGCAGTCCAAAAGACAATGGATTAATAAAGAAGATGTAATTGGTTGTATGGGATATGTGTATCCCAATATATCCAAAGGAACAATAGTAAGCGTAAAGAGTATTTTTAATTATAACTATACTCACTCTGTTGCAGAATGTTTAGCAATAAGTTTATATGATAAGGATTCAGGAATAATTGCACTAGTACATTTAAAACCCAATTTGTTTTTTTCAGAACAAGAAAAAGTTAAACTCTGGATGGAAGTAATCAATGATACTCTATATAGGTTAAAAGACAGAGGTGCTGATTTAGGAAATTTGGAGGCAAGAATTATTGGGGGGAGCGTATATATTCTTGAAACCGGCACATATATTTTTAAAACTGAAGAAGAAAAGATTGCTGCTGTGAAGAGAATTCTTAAAGTTTATCAAGTACTTATAAGTTTAAATATCCCGATTGTTGAAAGAGATATCTTGAGAACAGAGCGTTCTAATGATTTAATAGTCTCTGCCTATGACGGGTTATTCTATAATGTGCGCCCATAGTATAGGGAGAGTTTGGTAATTAGTTTAATTTTGCAAAATAACAAAGAAATATAGACAAAATTAGCAAGGAAAGAACAGATAGTTAATAATTTACCAAATCCGGTGGGCTTTTCTTTTTATATCTTTCCACCTCATTTCATAGTAAAATAATAGCAATTGCGGATGTTTTCTCCCGAATTTTAATCCAAGGATTAAATAATGCAAATAGAGCAAGTTGTAATTGATGATTTGTCAGAGATTTTAAGCTTACAGAAGTTAGCATTTCAAAATGAAGCTGAAATCTATTCTGACTGTAAAATTCCGCCTTTAACCCAAAGCTTGGAAGATATAAAAGAAGAATTTCAACAGAAAGTTTTTTTAAAAGCTGCGGTAAATAGTGAAATAATCGGTTCTGTGAGAGCATTTAAAGAAAAGAGGTCTTGTTATATTGGAAAACTTATAGTACACCCTGATTTTCAGAATCAGGGTGTCGGTACAAGGTTAATACAGGAAGTAGAGGGGATCTTTAGAGATGCTGAATATTTTGTATTATGGACAGGACATAAAAGTGAAAAAAGTATTTGTTTTTATCAGAAGTTGGGCTATAAAGCAGTTAAGGCTACATTCGATATTAGAGATAATAAATTTTTACGCTTAGAAAAAAGAAAATATAGAGTAACTGAGTAGGTATATATTTCTTTTATCCCGTTTCAGATGTTGTTGAAAGAAGGGAATAAGCTACTAAAAATATCCAAAAGGAGGCGATGGAAGCTAAGACAGAGAAGCATTAGTAGCCGGTTTTCTGATGATAGCCGTGGCTTATACCTATAGTGCCGGTAGTTTAGCGGAGCATCTCGAGATAAATATCTATAGTTGAATTTCAACGGGGCAAGCCTACTCACAGTCAGTAGTTTTGGAGTTTTTTTATTGATTCTTTTTAAATAAGGTGTAACTTAAATACTATGATTGAGCGTCGTAAATATCCAAGATTAGATAATTTTCTTAGTGTTAATTATAAGGTATTAGGTATAGACGATTCTCTGGTTAATACCGTATGTAAGAATATCAGCGCAGGAGGGATATGTTTTCCTGTTAAAGAAGATATACAACAGGAGACTCTATTGGAAATAGATATCTATATCAGAGAGATAAAGAAAGGTATCCAAGCTAAAGGCAGGGTCGTCTGGTTAAAAAGAAGAGAGGATAAATGTTATCCTTATATTGTAGGTGTTGAATTTACCGAGATTGAAGATGGTGAGCGTGATTTTATTCTTCATTATGTTTGGGAAAAATTGAGGGAAAAAGAATAATCCAGACCGTTAATAGTTTCATTACTATCATTACTTAATAAACTTGGCTGTATCTGTAGTGCAAAATGAGTATTCTTTATCAGCTTTATTTTCTCAGGAATTCTAGTAAAATAATTTCTGTTATATGAAGTTAAAAAATGAGGTTAGAGATACTATATCTGAATATTTTCTCATAAAGAGAGGAGAGAATATCTTGCTATCAGTATCGGGTGGACCCGATTCTGTTGCTATGGTTTATATCCTAAATGAGTTAAGATCTGAAATAGGATTTAATATGGCTCTGGGTTATTTTCATCATGGGATAAGGAAAGATTCTGATAAAGAACAGAAATACGTAGAAGGACTTGCTGCTGTTTTTAAAATTGATTTTTATACTAAAAGATCTGATATACCTCTTATTTCAAAAAAAGAGAAGAGTTCTCTTGAGGATACTGCAAGAAGAGAGAGATATAAGTTTTTAATATCAACAGCTAAAAGGAGAGAGTTTGATAAGATAGCCGTTGCTCATAATAGCGATGATCAGGCTGAGACTATATTGCAAAGATTGATGCGGGGCTCAGGGTTAAGAGGTTTTAGAGGTATCTCTTTCAAGATGGATATGGATGGAGTAGAGATAGTAAGACCGTTACTTTCCTCTTCAAGGAAAGAGATAGAGAGATATTTAGAGAAGAATAAGATATCTCCATGCATAGATAAGAGTAATTTTGATACTAAATTTAATCGTAATAAGGTTAGACATGAGTTGATACCTTATATAGAAAAGGAATTTAATCCAAACATCAAAGAGCTTCTCTGTAAAACAGCCTCCAACATGTCGCAGCTGCATAGTTTTATAGAGGCTGAAGTTGAAGATGTTTTTAAAAGGTGTGTGAAAAAGGAATCTTCTTATGTTAAGATAAAGACCGATAGATTAAAAAGATTCCATTCTTATATTATGGCGGAGCTTGTGAGAAAAGCAGTTGAGGTGGTTAAAGGAGATCTAAAGAGGTTTGAATATTCTCACTGGAAAGAGATAGAGTCATTAATTTATGAACGTCCGGATAATTCCGTAGTAGATTTACCTGGAGGGATAAAGGTTAGGAAAGCGAAATCTTGGATAACTATAGGGAGGTAGATAAATATGGAGAAGAAGAAAAAAGATAAAAAGAGAGAATATCGCAATAGGAGTCTTTTAATTTGGCTTCTGGTTATGGTTTTGTTCTATATGTTTTGGCAGAGTAATGTAGATCAGGGGTTAAGCCAGATAGAGCTTAAATACTCAGAGTTTTACAAAATGTTAAAAGAGAGTCCTGATGATATAAGATCGGTTGTTAAGACCGAAAATTTAATAAGAGGTGAATTGAAAGACGGGACTGAATTTAGAGTGATGATTCCTAATGAAGACAGGGATTTCATAGTTCTTATGCGGAATAATATATCTGATTTTAGAGTAGAACCTCCTAAAACATTGCTATTACAGGTTCTTTTCTCCGTTGGACCAATTTTGCTCTTCATTGCTTTTCTTTGGTTCTTGCACCGTGGTTCAAAAGGGGGAGCAGGCAGGATATTCTCGTTTGGAAAGATGAAGACTAAGTTTGGCTTGGATGGACAGGGCAAGGTTACCTTTGATGATGTTGCCGGGGTTGCAGAAGCAAAGGAAGAGTTAAAAGAGATAATAGATTTTCTTACAGATCCAAAGAAATTTCAGCGCTTAGGAGGAAAGATTCCAAGAGGTGTTCTTTTAACAGGACCTCCTGGAACAGGTAAGACACTTCTTGCAAAGGCTGTAAGTGGAGAGGCTGGAGTTCTCTTTTCATCTCTATCGGGATCAGATTTTGTTGAGATGTTTGTTGGCGTAGGTGCTGCAAGAGTTAGAGACTTATTTGAGCAATCTAAGCGCCACACTCGTAATACCGGTAAGGGCTGTATTATATTTATAGATGAGATAGATGCTGTTGGTCGTCAGAGGTTTGCAGGTATAGGCGGAGGGCACGACGAGAGAGAGCAGACTTTAAATGCTCTTTTAGCTGAGATGGACGGCTTTGGTACTGATGAGAGTGTTATAGTTATTGCAGCAACCAATAGACCGGATGTATTAGACCCGGCACTGCTTAGACCGGGTAGATTTGATAGAATTATTATTGTTGGTAGCCCTGATGTAAAGGGAAGAGAGGACATTCTTAAGGTCCATGTAAGGAATAAGAAAGTTGCAAAAAGAGTAGATTTAAATAAGATTGCGCGTCAGACTTCAGGGTTCTCAGGTGCCGATCTTGCCAATCTATGCAACGAGTCAGCTCTTTTGGCTGCAAGGCGCGGTAAAGATGAGATTACAATGGATGAAATGGATGAATCGATAGATAGAGTTATGGCAGGTCCGCAGAGAAAGTCAAGAGTGATGAGTGAACATGAGAAAAAGCTTACCGCTTTCCATGAGGCTGGACATGCCTTAGTATCGCTGCTTTTGCCCAATGTTGAGCCGCTACATAAGGTCTCTATTATTCCTCGCGGTATGATGGGGGGGTATACGAAGTTTTTAGAAGAAGATAAAGAATATCAGACAAAAAATGAGATATTAGATAAAATTACTGTTGGTTTAGCAGGACGAGCGGCGGAGGAACTTGCTTTGGGTGAGATCTCAACAGGTGCTAGCCATGATATTGAGATTGTGACTAAATTCGCGCGTAATATGGTCTGTGTTTTTGGTATGAGTGAGAAACTGGGTAATGTATCTTTGGATAAGCATTCAGGGCCTGTCTTTTTAGGTAGAGATCTTGTTGCAGAGAAACATTATAGTGAGAAGACGGCTGAAGAGATCGATAAAGAGATAAAGACTATAATAGATCAGTGCTATCACACTGCAAAACAGCTGCTTGGAAAGAACCGTGAAAAGTTATATCTCCTGGCCAATACTCTTCTTGATAAGGAGACTTTGGAGGGGGATAGAGTAAGAAAGCTCTTGGGTATCAAAGATAAGAAGAGAGATGAGCAAAATAAGAGTTCTTGATTTAAATTTCAATGAACTCAAGAGTGAGTTTGATAGGCTTAATGTAGATATCTATGGCTCTAAGGTTATGCTTCCTAAGGGTAGTTTTCGCATTGTTAAGATAGAGAGCATTGCTTCGGTCTCTGCAAATGTGATAAAGCAGCAGATGTTATCTAATGGGGGAGATGCTGCAGTCAGCAGAAGTTCTATTGATGGAAGCAAGAAGAGAACAGGTTGCATAATTATGGGCACAGAGAAGCAGTACCAGGAGTTGATAAAAAAGCTAAGGCTTCAGCCTTGGGGATTATCTGAAGTTTCAGATAAAATTAAAGAATCTTTAAGTAGGTTTAATAGTAAGATGTCCAATATAAGTTTAGGGAGTAGTAAAATATCTTTTGGTAAGAGAACCAGGATTATGGGTATTGTTAATATTACTCCCGATTCTTTCAGCAATGGAGGTAAGTTCTTAAACTCCAGCAGCGCTGCTGAACAGATATATAGATTGGTAGATCAGGGAGCTGATATTATCGATATAGGCGGTGAGTCTTCAAGGCCTGGATCCGGTAATGTTAGAACAGATGAGGAGCTTAAGAGGGTTATTCCTGTAATAAAGAGAGTGCGTAAAAAGATTAAAGTGCCTATATCGATTGACACCCGTAAGTCAGAAGTTGCAAGGAAGGCTCTTGAGTCTGGGGCTGACATTGTAAATGATATCTCCTCATTCGGTTATGATCCTAAGATGGCCAAAGTTTTAGCAGAGTATAAGGTCCCGGTTATTCTTATGCATATGAAAGGAACTCCTAAGACAATGCAGAGAGCTCCGGAGTATAGAGACGTAATATCTGAGATCTATGAATATCTTGAGAAAAAGATTTCTTTAGCTGCTGAAAAAGGTATCAGTAGGGATAAGATCATAATAGATCCCGGCATAGGTTTTGGTAAGGGAGTGGAGGATAATATAGAGATAATCGGGCGTTTGAGAGAGTTTAGATCCTTAGGCAGACCTGTTCTGATAGGATTATCCAGAAAGTCTTTTATAGGCGGTATTTTAAAAAAATCTGTTGACGGGAGATTATATGGTTCACTAGGCAGCTATGCTTGTGCTATTATAAATGGAGCGGATATTTTGAGAGTCCATGATGTTCGTGAAACAAGAGATTTGGTAAGAGTAATAGATAGAATTAAAAGATGAAATTTATATCGCCTCTAATAGTTTTTTTAATTGAAATTGCTGTGTTATGGTTTATTTACTATAAGGTTCTTCGTTTCATAGAGACAACGCGCGGTAAGCAAGTTCTTAAAGGATTATTATTGGTCTTGATACTTTTTTTGGTTTCACAGCTATTCAACCTGGAGGTTATGCATTGGCTTCTAACAAAGCTTTTTACTATCTCCATTCTGGCATTTATAGTGATATTTCAACCCGAACTTAGACGTGGTTTGGCAAGGTTGGGTGAGTATTCACCTTTTACTCTTGCCGTGAGAGAAGAGAGAGTAGTAGATGAAATAGTAATAGCATCTTATACTCTGGCAAAGAGAAATATCGGTGCACTTATTGCAATACAACGCCAGGTAAATCTAGACCCTTTTATAGAGTCTGGCATCTTCATAGATAGTACTATAAGCGCAGAGTTATTAGTGGCTATTTTTACCCCGTATAACCCCTTACATGATGGAGGAGTTATTATTGAGTCTAATAAAATCAAAACAGCATCCTGTCTTTTTCCTTTGACTCAAAATCAAAATCTACCTAAAAGAATAGGCACTCGTCACAGGTCCGCTATCGGTTTAAGCGAGGAGACTGATGCGGTTATTGTGATTGTCTCTGAAGAGACCGGGGATGTATCTATAGCATTAAGAGGAGAGTTGTACCAGAATCTAAGTGCTGAAGAATTAGGCAGTAAGTTGCTGGTTCTATGTAGTAGGAAAATAACAAGAGAAGAAGAGGGGAGAATAGCGTCTTTAGATGAAGCTGATAGCAGCAATTAAAAGTAATTTTGGATATAAGCTGATAGCTCTACTGCTCGCCATAACTACCTATCTCTATGTTCAGGGAGAGATAGGTATTAAAGGTATTGGTTTGGGGGAGAAGTGGCTTTTAGAAGATGTAATCTCAAAAGTAGTTCCGACTAAGGTCTCTATAAAAGGAGAACCTCCTGAAGGATATGAGGTTTTAAAATCGAATATAATCCTCGCCCCAGAGAGAGTGATAATCATGGGCAGGAAAGATGATATTATGAATATTTCAGAGGTTGCGACTCAAGAGATAGATGTGCGAAAATTTACTCATACCCAGGTGTTATCCGTTTCGCTTCTGGCTTTAGAGAATGCTATTATAATGAGCTCTAAGACAGTGACTGTAGAGATCCCTATTATGTCATTACGGTAAAATCAATGAGGTTAGGTTTAAATATAGATCATGTTGCAACAGTGAGAGAGGCGCGGGGAGGAGACGAACCAAACCCTATTGAGGCTCTTCTGGCAGCTGAGGAAGCTGGCTGTGATTCTATAGTAGCACATTTAAGAGAAGACCGAAGGCATATCAACGACTCTGATGTAAGAGAGATAAGAACTAGCGTTAAGACAGCTTTCAATATGGAGATGTCAATTGCAGAAGATATCGTCAGGGTAGCTTTAGATGTTAAGCCTGATGAAGTGACTTTTGTTCCTGAGAAGAGAGAAGAGTTAACAACAGAGGGAGGACTTGATGTTTTAACTTACCAAAATAGGCTTGTCGATGTTATTCCGGAATTTAAGAAAAACAATATAAAAGTAACTCTTTTTATAGATTCGGACAGAGAACAGATAGAGGCTTCATCCAAGGTTGGTGCTGATTGTATAGAGATTCATACCGGCTCTTTTGCCGAGGCTTTTAAGAAAGGTCTTTATAGGGAAGAGTTGGATAAGATAATAGAAGGAGTTGACATGGCAAGATCGCTCAACCTCAGAGTCAATGCCGGACACGGCCTTAACTATGAAAATGTTTCTGAGATTGTTAAGATAGAAGGAATTGAATCTTTAAATATAGGACATTCAATAATATCAAGAGCAGTCTTTTCAGGAATTGAATCTGCGGTAAAGAAGATGCTTAAACTTATAAAATGAAGATATTGGCTACCGGAATAGATATAATTGAAGTTAAGAGAGTAAAGAATATCTATTTGAAATTTAAAGATAGGTTTCTAAACAAAATATTAACTTTAGAAGAGGCTGGTGAACTGGAGAGTAAAGGTAAGAGTTACTATCAATCTCTTGCAGCCAGAGTTGCAGCAAAAGAAGCAATATATAAGGCTTTAAATTCCTATGACCATAGAATCACTCCTAAGTGGAAGGATATCTCAATATATAATCAGGAGAATGGTTCCCCTGGTGTGAGGTTAAATTTTAACCTTGATCTTGGAGCAGCGATAGTACTCAGTATCTCCCATACAGACAATTATGCAGTTGCCAATGCTATATTGTTGCAGGAAGGCTGATGCAGGATAAGATATTAAGTTATTTCAAGAAGATATATCCCAGAGAGAAAGATAGCCATAAGGGCGATTACGGCAGAGTCTTTATTCTTGCAGGTTCGGCTGGAATGAGTGGCGCAGCAATCTTAGCATCGCTGGCATCTTTAAGATCTGGAGCTGGACTTGTCTATCTGGGTATACCGCAAGGATTAAGCAATATAGTTCAAGAAAAACTGACAGAGGTTATAACAATTCCTTTAAAAGAGACTAAGAGCGGTAGCATTAGTCTCTCTGCATTAAGACAGATAAGACCATTATTAAAAAAGGCTGATTTAGTATTGGTCGGCCCGGGCTTATCGCAGAATAAGCAGACTAAGAACCTAGTGCGGAGATTGATAGCTGAAGTTAAGAAACCTATCATACTTGATGCAGATGGTATCAGCTCTTTTAAAAGAAAAGCTAGGTTGTTAAAAAAGAGAAAAGCAACCTCTCTTATATTAACGCCACATCTCGGTGAGTTTTCAACTATTTCAAAGATAAAGATAGATAAAATAAAAAAAGATAGAGAGGGCATTGCTAAAGATTTTGCCAAAAAATTTAATCTTACACTTGTTCTTAAGGGTCATAATACGCTTGTTGTCAGCCCTTACGGTGATAGCTATATAAACGATAGCGGTAATCCTGGCATGGCAACAGCAGGTAGCGGTGATGTTTTATCAGGAGTAATAGCATCTTTAAGAGCTCAAGGTCTCTCTGATTATGAGGCTTCTTCTTTAGGGGTCTATATTCATGGGCGTGCAGGGGATTTAGCTCAGGAGAAGAAGACAAGTCTATCGTTGATTGCTTCAGACATCATCTATTTCTTAACCTCTGTATTTAAAGAGCTTATAGCAGGTTAAACCCACCTTATTTGTATCTCCATGTGATATATGGTATAAATGTTAAAAATGAAGACTTTTATAAAGATAGTATTAATATCGGTATGTATTGCTGTATGTTTTCAGCCTTTCTCTGAGAGCCAAAATGCTTGCAGAAGGATTAAATCTCTCGATAAAGAGATAACTCCACCTCTAGGTGTAAATACAGAGGCTTTATTTAGAAATATTTGGACATTTTTGGAAATTTTTGATAGCCCTCAAGTCCTCGCTCAAGCGTATCCAGAACTTTCTTCTCTTTGTTTTAAAAGCTTTTCAAACCGTAAAATGACCAAGGCGGAATACAATGAAGTCATTAGTCATATCTCAGGCATTTCGGGTATAGCTATAGAAGAAATTTCCGGATATGAAGATTATTCCCGGCAATACGAATATACGAAAGTGTATGATATGCTAACTTCTTTTGAGCAGGAGTTTTTGTCGGTATTGAATAAAAGCGGGAATATGGAGTCTGTATTTAGGATGGTTAAATCTTTGAGCTTTGCTGATTATGTGGCAACGCAAGCAAGGCATGTTTTAAATGAAGAGATACCGAATCGTCAGCAGATGCTGAATCTATATAACTGGATTTTATCTGGCAATGAAAATATTTCAAAAATCAGTAGGAGCCAAAATGTTATTTTGGAGAATAAAGATTTTATCGTTGAAAATGGTGAAGAAATTGTAGCATATTCATTGGTTATATTATTTGATAAAAGTCAGCAAATGATAGATGGTTGTAATATAAAATTGGAAGGGCTGAAAGATAAGGGATTAAGAGAAAAGCAATATAATGATGATGTGCAAGTTATTGAAAACACTATGAAAGAAGAAAGGTTTCTGAGAATATTTCATGCAGCATTAATATATAATTTAATAGACAGGCCTTATCTCCAGGAAAAATTACAGACAGTTAGAGCAATTATTGAAAACATGGTTATTGATCAAAATATTAAAAGCAAAGTACTCAGTCATTTCGGAATCTCCTTTCCTTAAAATTTAAAATATTTTCTTTTCATTCCTTGACAAAAACACCCCCTTTTTATACCATTTATTATAATTATCTAACTAATCAAATCTAGAAGGAGGATAAGGTATGCAGGAAGTCAAGGATATTAGAAACATCGCTATTTTAGGTCACTCTTCATCGGGTAAATCTACATTAGTTGAAGCTATGCTCTATAAAAATGGAGCCATAAGCAGGTTTGGGCGTATAGAAGATGGTAATACCAGTAGTGATTTTGCTTTTGATGAGATTAAAAAGGGAATATCTATAAATACCTCCGTCTTTAATATTGTCCAGGATTCTAAGCTCATAAACATTCTTGATGCTCCTGGTTATGCTGATTTTGCAGGTGATGCATTAGCTGCTTTAAGTGCGGCTGATTCAGTCATACTTACAATAGGGGCTCATTCAGGTGTTGAGGTTGGCACTGAGAGGAGCTTTAAAGCTGCTAGAGTAAGCAATAAGTCTGTTATTATTTTTGTCAACAAATGTGATAAAGAGGATACAGATTTAGATGTTCTTATAAATGAGATAAAAGAGAGGTTTGGTTCAAACTGTATACCATTCAATCTTCCTGATGCTACAGGATCTGGTTTGACAGAAATACATAGTATATTTAATTCTGCCGATGCTCCAGAGCCTATTAAATCTAAGCTGGATGAAATCTATAAGGGTATCATTGACTTTGCTGCAGAATCAGATGATGCACTTCTTGAGAAATATCTTGAAGGAGGAGAGCTGACAGAAGAAGAGGTATCTCAGGGACTTAAAAAGGCTGTTAGAGCAGGAACTTTAATTCCAGTTTTCTTTGGTTCTGCTTCAAAAGATCAGATTGGAGTAGAGGTTTTAACTAAGGCTGTTGTCAATCTTCTTCCTTCACCTGATGAATTAGGTGCTTTAGTAGGCAAGAAGCCTGGCAGCGATGAGGAGATGGAGAGAAGAGCGGATATTGGTGAACCTTTCAGTGCCTTTGTATTTAAAACTATATACGATGCCTACGTAGGTCAGCTTACTGTTTTTAGAATATTTTCTGGAAAACTTGACTCCGATTCTTCGTTTTTTAATTCTAGCGATGGGTCCAAAGAAAAGATAACTAAGATTTTAAGAATCCAGGGTAAGGAGCAGAGTGCTGTTGCATCTGCAAACTGCGGAGAGATAGTTGCGGTTGCAAAACTTAAAAACACAAAGACTGGCGATACTATCTGTGACGAGAAAGAGAAGATTATATTTGATTTAATAAATTATCCTGCTTCACCAATGTGTTCTTCAATAAAGCCTAAGTCTAGAGAAGACGAAGAGAAGATAATGGAAGCATTACATAAGCTTAGTTTTGAAGACCCAACCTTTAAAGTCTCTCGAGAAGAACAGACAAAAGAGCTCCTGATATCAGGGTTAGGTGACCTACATTTAGATGTTATGGTCGGTAGATTAAGCGAGAGATTTGGTGTTGATGTTGAGTTAAGTGCTCCTAAAGTGCCTTATCGTGAGACTATGACTAAGGTCTCAGAAGCACAAGGTAGATATAAGAGGCAGACGGGTGGTCGTGGTCAATATGGTGATGCTTGGCTTAGACTAGAGCCTTTAGAGAGAGATAAAGGGTTTGAGTTTGTCAATGCTATTGTAGGCGGCGTTATCCCTAAATCCTATATACCTGCAGTAGAGAAAGGTGTTAAAAAAGCTATGAAAGAGGGTGTCTTTACAGGATGTCCTGTTGTAGACGTTAGAGCTACGCTTTATGATGGTTCTTATCATCCAGTAGACTCATCTGATATGGCGTTTCAGATTGCAGGGTCTATGGCTTTTAAAAGCGCTGCTAAGAATTCCGGGATGGTTTTGCTTGAACCTATAATGGATATTGAGATAGCTATACCTGATGAGTTTATGGGGCAGATTAGCGGTGATATCAGTTCAAAGAGAGGAAGGGTTGCAGGAGTTGAGGCTAAAGGTGGTATGGAGAATATAAAGGCGCAGATTCCTATGGCTGAGATGTTTAAGTTTGGCTCCGAATTACGTTCTATTACTGGTGGGCAAGGTTATTATACTATGGAGTTTTCTCATTATGAGATCGTACCTCAGAGAGAGGCTGAAAAAATAGTTCAGAAGTCTAAAGTTGGTGAGAGAGAAGAATAAGATATGTTGCTTCTTGATATTTCGGTTGATATAATTTACCTATATTTATGAAGGAGAGAGAGTAATGTCCGGACATTCTAAATGGGCGAATATAAAGCATAAAAAAGGTGCTGCTGATGCTAAGAAGGGTAAAATCTTTAGCAAGATTGCAAAAGAGATTACTGTAGCAGCCAAAGACGGCGGCGGAGATCCAGGTGCTAATCCTCATCTGAGACAAGCAATGGATAAAGCTAAAGAAGCCAATATGCCCAATGATAATGTTGAGAGGGCGATTAAGAGAGGAACAGGGGAGTTGCCCGGGGTAAGTTATGAGCAGGTACAGTATGAAGGGTACGGATCTGCTGGGGTTGCTATTCTTGTTGAAGCGTTGACCGATAATAAGAATAGGACTACGTCTGACGTTAGGAATATATTTAGCAAGCGCGGCGGAAATATGGCCGGAGCCGGTTCTGTAGCCTGGATTTTTGCGAGGAAAGGTTTAATAATAATTTCTAAAGATGCTATGGGCGAAGATGCTCTTTTAAGTATGGTTATAGATACCGGAGCAGAGGACATGAAGACGGAGGATGGTAATTATGAGATTACTACTTCTGTAGATAAATTTGAAGATATTAAAAATAAGCTTAAGGATAATAATATTGATTATATCTCTGCTGGAATTACGATGATTCCTTCCAATACTATTAGGTTGACTGGTCAAGATGCAAAGCAGGTATTATTGCTAATGGAGGAGCTAGAGTCCCATGATGATGTTCAGGATGTTCACGCTAATTTTGATATACCGGATAAGATCATAGAAGAGGTCGTTGGTGAAGATACTGGGAGTTGACCCTGGGTTGGATAGTAGTGGATATGCTTTGATTGAATCCAGCAAAGGTTGTGATTTATCCAATCTTAAAGATGGCGTCAATATTTTAAATTTCAGCACTATAGCTCCTGATTCTAAGAAACCTCTCGAAGAGCGGCTTAAATATATACATTCAAAATTCAAGAAGCTTCTATCCGAGCTAGAGCCCGACGTCGTTGTTGTTGAAGATATATATTCCAACTCTTCTTATCCCCAGGCAGGTTTAAAGATGGCCAGTGTAAAGGGAGTTGTGGAGCTTGCGGTATCTCAGAAAAATATAAAGATAGTCAACATAGCAGCAACAAAAGTGAAGAAAACTATTATAGGGCGCGGCAATGCTAAAAAAGAGCAGGTTGCAAAAATGATGGAAGAGGGCTTTAATTTGAAAGGGGCAGGCAACTTGCACGAGTCTGATGCTTTAGCTGTAGCTTTGGCTTATCTCCTGATAACGACAAGAAAGGTTCAAGTTTTATGATCTCGAGACTTCAAGGAGCTATAAGAGATATTAGAGAGAGCAGTATCATTGTATCAAGCGGTGCTTTTGGTTATGAGATTTTGATTCCGGATTCTGTTCTGCAGGGTTTAGAGAGAGACCAGGAGATAGATCTTGTCATATATAGTTATTACCAGAGTGAAGGCAATAAGATGGTTCCTGTTTTAATAGGCTTCAGGAATTATGTAGAGAGAGAGTTTTTTGAAAATCTTATCAAGATATCGGGTATCGGTGCTAAGGTTGCAATTAGAGCGCTTAAATATCCTGTCTCTCAGCTTGCTATTGCAATTGATAGAGGAGATGAGAAATTCTTAAGTTCTCTTCCTGGAATAGGGCAGCAGAAAGCAAGGCTGATTATAGCAAGATTACAGGGTAAGGTAGGTAAGTATGCCTTGGTTCAAGAAGGTGCTAAAAAGTTATTAAAAGTAGATTCGGGTATTAGAGACGAGGCTCTCGATGTATTGCTCCAGCTGCAGTATAAGAAGAGTGAAGCTGAAGAGATGATAGATAAAGCATTTCTTAGAAATTTAGAGCCCAAGAATGTAGAAGAGCTGCTCAATGAGATATATAGAGTGAGGATAACGAATAGATGAAAGAGGAGAATATAAATAAAAATATTCAGGATGAGGAACAGATACTGAATATATCCTTAAGGCCTAAGAGATTAGGTGAGTTCGTAGGTCAGAGGCGAGTTACAGATGGTTTAAGTATAGGTGTTAAGGCTGCCTTAAAGAGGGAAGAACCGATAGACCATATTCTTTTCTCAGGTCCTCAAGGGTTAGGTAAGACTACCCTTGCTCATGTTATGGCCCACGAGATGGATTCAAATATTATTACTACTTCTGGTCCCAGTATTGATAGAGCCGGAGATCTGGTCGGTATACTTACCAATCTTAATGAAGGTGATATATTCTTCATAGATGAGATTCACAGATTATCTAAAACCGTTGAGGAGTTTCTCTATTCAGCAATGGAGAATTTTAAGATCGATTTCATTATAGATAAAGGGCCGTATGCAAGGACGATAAAGTTTCATCTTAAACATTTTACTCTTGTCGGGGCGACTACGCGTTCAGGATTATTATCTGCTCCTTTAAGGGCTAGATTCGGTATATACTACCATCTTGACTTTTATCAGCCTGATGAACTCTCTTACATTATAAAGCGTTCTGCGAGCCTGCTGGATATTCCAATTGAAGAAAAAGCGGCTTTAATGATAGCGAAGTGCTCTCGCGGTACACCGCGTATAGCCAACAGGATTTTACGTAGAGTACGCGATTATACCCAGGTTAAATCTGATGGTAGTATTACCCCCTCAATCGTATCTATTGCGCTGGAGAAAGAAGGGATTGACGATCTAGGTTTAAGCCATGTTGATAGAAGGGTACTTTCAACAATAATAGAGCAGTATAAAGGCGGTCCTGTAGGAATAGATGCACTGGTTGCAGCCCTCAATGAAGAGCCGGATACGATAATAGATGTTGTTGAGCCTTACCTCTTGAAGGCCGGATTTTTAAAGAGAACCCGTAAGGGGAGAGAGGTAACTAAACTTGCTTATAAACATTTAAAGTCTAATAAAGGTAAAGCATTTTTTTAGTCTATCTCTATGAGTAGCATCTTAATTCATATCTGCTGTGCGCCATGCGCAATTGAAGTAGTCAATGAATCCAGGAGAATGGGTTTTGATAATATTCTTGGCTATTATGCCAATCCCAATATCCATCCTTATTCAGAGTTTAAGAAAAGAGAAAAGACTCTTTTTGAATATTGTAAGTTATCTGGTTTAAGCTGTGAGTATTTAGATTGTAATCCTTATTCTTTCTTCAAAGCTCTGGCTGCTGAATATCAAAGCCCTAAGAGGTGCTGGAGATGTTGGGAGCTTAGGCTCAAATTAACGGCTAAGTTTGCAAAAGATAGAAAGATCGATAGTTTTACTACTACATTATTGATAAGTCCTTATCAGTCTCAAGAGAAGATAATTGAGATAGGCGAAGAAGCGGGCCGGGAATACGGACTTAATTTTATATCTTTGAATTTCAGAAAATTTTATTCAGAAGGTAGGCGTAGGGCGAAAGAACTTGATCTCTACAGACAAAACTACTGCGGGTGTATCTTCAGTGAGTTCGATAGAGAAGAGAGGATTAAATCTAAGAAGCAGAATACCTGAGCTGTACTATCTGTTCTTGATATTTCTGTTTAGAATATTTATCATGTCATTGTTTCAAGGAGATGTATTTTGGCTAAAATTTTAATTATTACAGGTCTATTAATGGTTGTTGTGGGAGGCTTTATTTTGGTCTTTGGAAAAATTCCATATTTCGGTAAGCTGCCTGGTGATATTGTAATTAAAAGAGGCAGTCTGACATTCTATCTTCCTTTTACAACATTGATAATACTAAGTATTGCTTTATCTATTATTATGAGATTTTTAATCAGAAAATGAAAAAGATATTACCTTTCCTTATCTTTGGATTATTCTTATTTTCCAAAAATGGTTTTTCTTTAGACGACTCTTTGAGAGTAGTTATTAAAAAAAATATCAAGAGCTGCCATCTTCTGGTTAAGGGAGATTACAGAGTACAGCTCCCTTTTACAGGGGAAGAGTTGGATAGAGGCAGGAATCTAAGGGTAGATATATCCGTAGATAATGGTAAAGGTATAAAGATTGGAGGAAGTTATTATAATGTTTTTGCAGTTGAAGTTTTACCGCAAAGAGATGGAGCTATCTACCTAGACTCCAGGCCCTATCGCGGAAAAGCGAGGTTTATAAGGGAAGATAATAGCCTGACTGTTATCAACATTGTATCGCTTGAAGACTATTTAAAGGGAGTTTTAGAGTATGAAGTTGCACATTGGTGGCCGATGGAAGCGCTCAGAGCTCAAGCTGTAGCTGCCCGCAGCTATGCATTATATATGAAAGAGATGAATAGGAATAAGAATTATGATTTAACATCCGATGTTCTATCTCAAGTTTACGGGGGCAAACTTGGTGAGCGTTGGCGTATAAAGAGAGCTGTCTTATCTACTAAAGGGTTAATATTGATCTATAACGGCAAGATTCTTCCTGCTTTTTACCATTCAACATGCGGCGGACATACGGATAATGTAAAACACCTCTGGAAGATGGAGACTCCTCCTCTTAGCGGGGTGAGCTGCGATTTCTGCCGTTACTCCAAGCATTACCGCTGGAATAAGAAGATAAAGGTCAAAGATTTCAAAGCTGCTCTTAGTAAGGCTGAATATAGTTTGAATAATATAGAGAGAGTTCTTGTTAAAGAGCGTTACGGGAGCGGTTACGTAAAGGAGATAGAGATCTTTGCAGATGGTAAGGAGTATCTTATCTTAGCTAAAGAGTTTAGGAGTATTCTAGGAGCAAATATTATAAGAAGCAGGAGATTTATACTTGAGAAGATAGACGGTGTTATAGATATTAAGGGTTACGGCTGGGGCCATGGTATTGGACTATGTCAGTGGGGTGCCTATGGTATGGCTAGAAAAGGATATGACTTTCGTGAGATCTTAGAGCATTACTATCCTGGTTCTGAAATAAAAAAGATTGTTTGGGATGAGAACTAGAATAGATTTAGAAGATTACAATTACAACTTAGATAGAGAGTTGATTGCATATTACCCAACTCAAAAAAGAGAAGAGTCTCGCCTTATGGTTTTAGATCGCAAGAGGGAAGGTATCGAAATTAAAATCTTTAAAGATATGCTAATCTATTTTAAGAAAGGAGATGTTTTAGTCAGAAATGTTTCGAAGGTGATTCCGGCTCGCCTGTTTGCAAATAGAGATATGGGAGGAAGAATAGAGATTCTTTTTCTCGGCCAGCCGATTAAAGGTGAAAATATTGTTTTAATGAAGTTAAGAGGTAGATTGAGGATGAATGAAGAGATATATCTTCCCGGAGATAAGAGAGCAATCTATATAGGCAGGCAAGACGGTTTTAATGTGATAAGACTTCTGTTTGATCCTGGATTTGACTATCTTCTGGAGTATGGGAATATGCCTCTTCCTCCTTACATAAAGAGAGAAGCCGAAGCATTGGATAGGGAGCGTTATCAGACAGTATATGCTAAGAATCCAGGTTCGGTTGCTGCTCCTACTGCAGGCCTCCATTTTAGCTTGGAATTGATCTCTAAGATAGAGTCTATCGGTGTAGATATTGTGGATCTCCTGCTGCATGTTAGCTATGCGACCTTCAAGCCTTTAGATAAGGTAGGTCTTGGCAGAGATAGGCTTCATGAAGAGCATTACGAAATGTCAGAGAAGAGCGCTTCTAAAATCAATAAAGCCAAAAAGGATGGCCGAAGGATTATAGCTGTTGGCACTACAACGGTTAGAGTTTTAGAATCGCAGGCATACTGTGAGGATGGAGATTTAGGGGTTAAACCTGGTGAAGGTATGACAGACATATTTATTAAACCGGGATATAAGTTCAAAATCATAGATGCTTTAATAACTAATTTTCACTTGCCTAGAACAAGTCTCCTGCTCTTAGTCTCAGCTTTTGCCGGGCGGGATCTTCTTTTCTCCGGATATAAGAAGGCGGTAGAAAGGAGGTTCCGGTTCTATTCTTATGGGGATGCCATGTTTATTGTCTAATCTGATTCTATGGTTTTAAGAGAGCGAATATCAGAGCATCTCGACTTTAAATTAAAAAAGTTGATTTTTTTCTTTTTTGCTGTACAATTTCATAAATTGCGAAGTTCTTTATATAATATAAGATGCTGGCGTAGCTCAGTGGTAGAGCTGGGGTTTTGTAAACCTCAGGTCGGGGGTTCGAATCCCTCCGCCAGCTTTTTGAAGAGATATTAAAATTTATGGGCAGGTACCCAAGTGGACAACGGGGGCAGACTGTAAATCTGCTGCCAACGGCTTCGGAGGTTCAAATCCTTCCCTGCCCATTCTTTTAATCTCTACTTAGAATTTTGTGTCCCTATCTATCCAATTGAAGTAATTAAAAAAGTCTGTTAATATTTTCTCTATGAAAGAAGAGTATAAGTCAGCACTGGATCAGATACGCCAGAAGTATGACGAGATTCTCTCTAAGCTATCTCAAGTTGAGATTTCTTCCAATTATGAGATCTGTCAGGAGTATGCTAAAGAGAGAGCTCGTTATGATAATGTTGTCGTTGCGGCTGAATTATTAGAGGATAGAGAGTTGGAATTGAAAGGGATAACGGAGATGTTAAATCAGAATGGTGTAGCTCAGGACATGAAAGAATTGGCAGAGGAGGAGAGAGAAAGAATTAGTACTGAGATAGAGGGTATCAACGTGAAGTTAGAGAGATTAATACTGAACACTTTTATATCACCTGAAGTCTATAAGAATATAATTTTCGAGATACGTGCAGGAACAGGAGGAAATGAAGCCGGACTTTTTGTTGCGGATCTATATAAGATGTATAGCCGGTTTGCTCAGAAACAGGGCTGGAGATTAGAAGTTATGGATTCAAATCCTACTTCTCTGGGCGGTTTTAAAGAACTGATATTTTCTATTTCAGGTAGAGATGTTTATCAGTATATGAAGTATGAGAGCGGGGTCCATAGGGTTCAACGTGTACCTTTAACTGAGACAGGGGGGCGAATTCATACTTCGGCAGTCTCTGTTGTTGTTTTGCCTGAACCGGAAGAGGTTGAAGTTAAGATAGATACTAAGGATTTAAAGATAGATACTTATAGAGCATCTGGGGCAGGAGGACAACATGTTAACGTGACTGATTCTGCGGTTAGAATTACCCATCTTCCATCAGGTATTGTTGTTGCCTGCCAAGATGAGCGTTCACAGATAAAAAACAGACAGAAGGCGATGAGAATCTTAAAAGCGCGATTATTAGATTTTCAGATAAGAACTCAGGAGAGAGAACGCGATGAGAAGAGACGTGTATCTGTTGGGACAGGAGATAGAAGCGAGAAGATAAGGACCTATAATTTTCCCGACAATAGAGTTACGGACCATAGAATAAACCTGACCCTGTATAAACTTGAAGGGATATTAAACGGAGATCTTGATGAGATTGTCGAATCTCTGATGATAGAAGAGAGAAAGAAGATGCTTAAAAAATTAAAGTTTAAGGGAAGCATAGATGAGAGCGGTTGATATTGTAAGCAGGTATAGCAGTGAGATTTCAAAGAGAGAAGCAGAGGAGATAATGCTTTCCGTTTTAAACTTTAAATGCCGAAGCGAGCTCTATATGGCTGAAATTAAAGATCTCCCTCTATATGAGATGGATTATTTTCTAAGCCAGAGAAAGAGAGGCATACCTTTACAGTATTTAACATCGAATGTTAATTTTTACGGCTTTGATTTCAACGTAGAAGAGGGTCTCTTTATCCCGCGTCCGGAAACAGAAGTCGTTGTTGATTATATAGCTAAAGAGTATTCTGGACATAAAAATCTGAAGATACTGGAGATAGGTACAGGGACCGGTGTAATAGCTATATGTTTGACAAAGTTATTTGACGATTGTAGAATTGTTGCCACCGATATCAGCTCTAATGCTATTCGTGTTGCATCAGAGAATGCAGTTTTAAATAGTTCTGCATTGAATATTTTGTTTGTAAAGGGCGATTCGATTGGATTTATTAAAAGGGAGAGATTTTTTGACCTTCTGGTTTCAAATCCTCCTTATATAGCATTTTCTCAAGAGAGTGTTTTACCTCCTGAGGTAAAGAGGGAACCCAGAGAGGCTCTCTTTGGAGGAGAGAATGGTTATGAGTTTACTCTTCAGCTGATAGCCGAAGCCTCTGCTGTTATAAAAAAAGGCGGTAGAATGATTATAGAGATAGACCCTGAGCATAAATTTATATATGAGAGTAGACTAATTAGGGTTAAAAAGTTGGATTTTATAGAGGATCTGGAACATAAAGAGAGAGTAATGGTTATAAGTTTTTAAAATGGACAAGATAAAGATAAGAGGTGTCAACAAGCTGGTTGGCAGCGTGGATATATCGGGAGCAAAGAACTCCCTGCTCCCGATTCTTGCTGCAACATTGCTTAGTGATGAAGAGTGCATTATAGATAATATATCCAATCTAAAAGATGTTAAGACTATGGTCCAGATTTTAGGGTGTCTGGGAGTATTGGTTAGAGAGGAAGGTAAGAGATTCTATGTAGAGCCAAGAGAATTTTTAGGCAATGAGGCATCTTATGAATTGGTTAAAACCATGAGAGCATCAATATGCATCTTGGGTCCTCTTCTGGCTAGAAAGAGAGAGGCGCGTGTCTCTTTTCCCGGAGGCTGCATTATAGGGCGAAGACCGATAGATTTACACCTTAAAGGATTAAAATCTTTGGGGGCAAAGATAGAGTGCAAACATGGCTATATTAATGCTGAAGCCAGTTCTCTTAAAGGCAGGCGTTTATATTTGGGCGGTCCTTTTGGTTCTTCTGTTCTTGCGACCGCAAACGTTATGATGGCTGCAACTCTAGCTGAAGGTGAGACTTATATAGAGGCTGCTGCCTCAGAGCCCGAGATTGCTGATCTGGCCGATTTTTTAAATAAGATGGGGGCTAAGATTGAAGGGGCTGGTTCTCCTATGGTAAAGATAGAGGGTGTTAAAAAGCTGCATGGAGCAAAGCATAGTGTTATACCTGACAGGATTGAAGCAGGTACCTATATGGTTGCAGCTGCTATAACAGGGGGTGATGTTTTTATAAAGAATGCCCGCGTAGAGCATCTCGGTGCTGTTATAGATACTCTTGATAGCATAGGTTGCATTGTTAACATAAAAGAGGATGGTATAGGGGTCAAATTTAATGGTAGCTTGAGTTCGTCTGAGATAACAACATTACCTTACCCAGGTTTTCCTACTGATATGCAGGCTCAGTTTATGTCGCTTCTTGCAGTCTCCGATGGAGTTAGTGTTATAACCGAGAAAGTTTTTCCTGAAAGATTTATTCATGTAGGGGAGTTAAATAGGATGGGAGCGGATATAAGCTTAGAGGGTCCTACCGCTATAATTAAAGGAGTAAGCAGTTTAAGCGCTGCTGATGTAATGGCTTCAGATTTGAGGGCTTCAGCGGCATTAATCTTAGCTGGATTGGTTGCAGAGGGTGATACTGTAATATCTAGAGTCTATCATTTAGATAGAGGTTATGAGAGAATAGTGGAGAAACTTAGAAGTCTGGGTGCCCAGATAGAGAGGGTAAAAGAATAAAACGTATTAGTGCAGTAAATTTAAATTCTAAGGAGGTAGGAGATGGCTGTTAAGATCAGGTTAAGAAGAATGGGTAAGAAGAAAGCTCCTCATTACAGGATAGTTGTAGTTGACTCTAGAGCTGCAAGAGACGGTAGGTTTATAGAACAGATTGGATCTTATGATCCCAGAAAAGAGGCTACTCAAGCCAAGATTGACAGGGAGAAGGCTATGGAGTGGATTAAGAAGGGTGCTCAGCTAAGTGAGACCGTTAAGTCTTTGATGAAAAAAAACGGCATGGATCCAGACGAGTTTAAAAAAGCGATAAAGAAGAAAAAGTAAGATGGTCATAGATGTTTTGACTCTCTTCCCAAGCATGTTTAAGTCGGTAATCTCTGAGTCTATATTAAAACGAGCTCAGGAAAAAGAGCTGGTAGACATAAACCTTCACGATTTAAGAGGCTGGACATCTGATAAGAGAGGTACTGTAGATGATAGACCGTTTGGCGGAGGACCGGGGATGGTCTTAAAGCCAGAGCCTATTTTTAAAGCTTTAAATGAGCTAAGAAGAGAGGATTCCTATGTTATTCTTCTTGGCCCTTCCGGGAAGAGGTTAGAGCAGAGCTATCTGGTAAAGTTAAGGTCTAGAAATCATATTATTTTGATCTGCGGTCATTATGAAGATGTGGATGAGAGGGTTAAAAAATATTTAATAGACCAGGAAGTATCTGTGGGGGATTATATATTGACTTGCGGGGAGTTGCCTGCAATGATAGTCATAGATTCCCTCGTACGTCTTCTGCCTGACGTTTTAGGCAATAAAGATGCAAATGAGCGGGAGTCTTTTAATAGAGGGTTGTTAGAGTACCCTCAATATACAAGACCGGCTGGTTTTAATGGTTGGAGTGTTCCGGATGTTCTTTTAAGTGGTGACCATAAAGAGATAGAACAGTGGAGATTTGAAAAGTCGTTGGAGAAAACAGAGAGATTGCGGCCGGATTTATACGATAATTTTAAAAAGAACAATAAAATATAAGGAGGAGAAGATGTCCGATATTATCAGAGAAGTAGAGCAGAAGTATAGTAAAGAAAAATTACCTGAATTTAATGTGGGAGATATTGTTAAGGTCTATATTAAAATACAGGAGGGAGAGAGAAGTAGGAAGCAGATCTTTGAGGGTATAGTTATCTCTATAAGGGGATCAGGTATAAGAAGGTCTTTTACTGTAAGAAAGATAAGCTATGGCGAAGGTGTAGAGAAGGTTTTTCCGCTGCATTCACCTGCCGTTGAAAAGGTAGCTGTTGTAAGAAGGGGAGATGTTAAAAAAGCAAAGCTTTACTATTTAAGAGAGAGAGTAGGTAAAAAGGCAACAAGAGTCAAAGAGAAGATAGGCGGTTCAAAAAGAGCAGCCAAGGAGAAAAAATAGAAAAGAGTTTTATAGAAAAAGGGTTCTCCTTGATTGCAGGGGTAGATGAAGTAGGGCGCGGAGCGCTTGCCGGTCCTGTTGTAGCAGCTGCAGTATCGTTTGGCAGGGAGGTATTAAAGAATAGAAGCAGCATCTTTAAAGGCGAGATAAAAGATTCTAAACTTTTAAGTGCTCGTAAGAGGGAAGAGTTGTTTTTTAAAATCTCTAAATTTGCTAAAGTTGCGACCTATAGTATCTCTCATCAGAAGATTGATGAGGTAAATATTCTGGAAGCTACAAAACTTGCTATGAAGGAAGCCATTCTCTCCCTGAGTCTAAAACCTGACTTAGTGCTTATAGACGGGAATATAACTCTGGATTTAAAGCTGGCTCAGGTTCCAATACCGGGAGGGGATAGAGTATGTTTCTCTATTTCAGCCGCCTCTATTATAGCCAAAGTGACAAGAGATAGGTATATGGTAGAGATGGATAATAAGTATGGCAATTATAATTTTGTTCAAAATAAAGGATATGGTACGAAAGAGCATATGGAATTACTTCGTCTTCATGGCCCATCTCCGATACATAGAAAGACATTTGCACCTCTAAAGAATAGAGCTTTTAAAGTATAGTGGTAAATTTTTCAGATTCTATTAATAAATAGAGAATTTAGGCAAAGAATATATTTATGCTGTAACTCTCTATTCCTATTGAGATAGCCAATGCCTGTCTACCGATAGGCAGAGTACTTGTCTCCGGTAGGGTAGAGCGCGGGACTGAAAATCCAATTCAGGAAAATTCTGTAACTTCCATAAAATTAAAAAATTAGATATAACTACTTCATAAATCAAGCAACTATTATCATGAATTCTTCACTTTATCATCTGTTTGGCTGTATTCTGGTCACATTTTGGTTGCAACCCCCTTCAATATGTTACACTACTTTTTACAGATTAAGATTCCAAAATTAGTAATATTGTTATATCCTATTGTATAGTTATATTTTAACTATATTTTTAAACCGGGATATTTTATGAAAGTTAAAAAGATTACAGATGTTGCAGATAGGATTGGATTAAGCAGCAAAGACTACTTGGCTTACGGGGATTTTAAAGCCAAGGTCAGATTATCTATTCGAGAGAAGGTCAAAAATAGAGAAGAAGGTAAGCTTATATTTGTAACCTCTATAAATCCTACTCCTTCAGGAGAAGGTAAGACAACAACATCTATAGGATTAACCCAGAGTTTAAATAGAATGGGTAGAAAGACCCTGCTCTGTTTGCGTCAGCCTTCGTTGGGTCCTGTCTTTGGTAGAAAAGGAGGAGCAGCGGGAGGTGGAAAAGCCTCTCTCTATCCGTTCTCCGATATAAATCTTCACTTAACAGGTGATTTTCATGCCATAGCTGTTGCTCATAACCTTTTGGCGGCTGTTATAGATAATCATATTTACTGGGGAAATAAGCTGGGCATCGATAGAGATAGAGTACTTTGGAATAGAGTTTTAGATGTAAACGATAGAACCTTAAGAGGAGTTTCTATTGGTCTGGGTTTGAAAGGTGAAAACTATCCTAGGAATAGCGGTTTTAAGATTACATCTGCGTCTGAGCTGATGGCTATACTTGCTCTTTTTAAAAACAGAAGAGATATCGAAAAAATGATATCCCGTATTATGATTGCTTACGATAAAGATGGTTCTCCTGTTTATGCCAGAGACCTAAAAGTTGTACCTGCAATATCACTTCTTTTAAAAGATGCTATGATGCCTAATCTTGTTCAGACCCAGGAAGGCGACCCTGTCTTTGTACATACCGGACCATTTGCTAATATAGCCCATGGTAACTCTAGCCTTGTAGCTACTGAGATGGCTTTAAAACTTGCAGATTATGTTATAACAGAAGGAGGTTTCGGTTCTGATTTAGGGTTTGAAAAATTTATAGATATTGTAGCCAGAAAGGGTAGTTTTAAAATATCCTCAGTTGTACTTGTAGTCTCTTTGCGAGCCTTAAAATATCATGGCGGGCTTAGTTTGGAAAAGATTAACAGAGCCAATAGTGCTGCCTTAAAAAAGGGATTGGTCAATCTTGCGCATCATGTTGGAATTGTACGCAGGTTCAATCTTGAGCCTATTGTCTGTATAAATAGGTTTAAGCAGGATAAAGATAGTGAGATCGAATCTTTAAAGAGGTATTGCTTCGGAGTTCTAGGGGTTGAAGTTGCAGTCTCTGATGTATATGCTAAAGGTTCTAGAGGCGGATATGAGTTGGCAGAGAAGGTTTTATCAGGTATCTCTTACAAAAAGAGTAAGATGAAAGTGCTTTATGGTTTGAACCAGACTCTTAAGGATAAAATTTTAAAAATAGCAGAAAATATCTATGGAGCTTCTGGAGTTGATTATACAGAAGAGGCAGAGAGGAAGATAGATTCATTTCAGAGCCTCGGTTACGGAAGACTTCCCGTGAGTATAGCCAAGACCCAGTTCTCTTTAACTCATAATCCGCGAATTAAAGGAGTTAAAAAGGATTGGAAGTTACTGATAAAAGATATTGTTATCTCAAGCGGTGCAGGTTTCTTGATACCGATTACAGGAGATATGCTTCTTCTGCCTGGACTGCCCGAACATCCGGTACTTGAGAACATAAAATTTTCTAAAGGTGAATATGAGGGACTTTTTTAATGGATAGAGTGATAGACGGTAGTTTAAAGGAGTATTTAGCAGGTTTAGGAGAGAAGATTCCGGCTCCGGGCGGAGGCAGCGCTACTGCTGCCGTGCTCTGTTGCGGGATATCTCTGCATAAGAAATGTTTGTTATACAGTTCTAGTAATTTCGAAAAAGAGAGTTTTAAAAATATAAAGTTATCTTTAGACCAGGCTATAGAGAAGGCCTTAGCTCTAATTGATAGAGATAGAGAGGTCTATCTAAAGTTAAATGATTTGATTAAAGATAGATCAGCCAATAAAGATGAGATTCAGGAAGCTTATCGTGATGCAGCATCTGTTCCTCTTGAGATGATCAGAATAGTCATAACTGTTCTTGATCTGATAAATAGATCTATAGGTAAGATTAAAATGATATTTGTTTCAGATATTATGGCTGCAATGAGTTTTTTAGAAGCTGTTTTTGATTCTGCTTTAATTTTCGTTGAAATAAATTTAAAATCTATCGATGTGAGTTTTAAGGAATTTTCGGGTTTTGATGAAGAAGAGATTAAAAAGCTGAGAGAAGATTTTAAAAGAATTGGTATAGAGCTAGAGAATGAATAATATAATAGATGGCAAAAATATAGCTTCGGTTTTAGCCGAAGGATTAAAAAAAGAATTCTCTTTACTGAAAGAGTCTTGTGATGTTAAAGCAAAGATGGCAGCTTTCTGCTTCAGCGATGATTCAGCTTCAGATATATACATAAAAGCCCAAGCTAAGATAGCAACTTATTTAGGGGTTGAATATCAGCTCTTTAAATTGGGACAGGATTTGAGTCTAACTGCTTTAAAACAGAAGTTTACTAATTCAAATGGCGATTCTGATTTAGATGGTATTATTATTATGCAGCCTCTATCGGATTCTCTTGATTACAGGTCATTGCTTTTGGATATGGATCCAGCTAAAGATATTGAAGGTGTCCATCCTGTAAATCTTGGTAATCTTATCTCTTCTGATTCAGTGTTGATACCGCCTACAGCTGCAGCTGTTATGAATATTTTAGATAGCTGTGTTGAAGATTATGTTGGTTCTGAGGTTGTAGTAATTGGACATAGTTATATAGTGGGTAAACCGTTGACTATGCTGCTTGCAGACAAGCTTGCAACTGTTACCCTCTGTCATATTGGTACCTCAAAGGTTAATAGATTAGAGGAACATGTTAAGAGAGCAGATATTCTTATTGCAGCCGTTGGTAAGCCTGGACTTATAAAAGGTGAATGGATAAAAGAGGGTGCTGTTGTTGTAGATGTAGGCATAAATAAGGTTGGTGCTGATATTGTAGGAGATGTTGAGTTTGAAAAAGCGAGAAAGAGGGCTAGCTATATTACTCCTGTTCCAGCGGGAGTAGGCCCCCTGACAACAGTTATGCTGATGAGGAATCTATTGTTGGCTCTTAAAAAGAGACGTAACATTAAAATCTAATCTATTCAAATGCAGATGAAATATCTTTTGGTTCTATTGCTTTTGGTAGCCAATAAACTTTATGCTCAAGATCTCTCCGTAAAATATTCTATGGATAGAGAGAGCATCTCTTTGGATGAGGTTTTAAAATACAGGATTTTAGTAACAGGAAGTTTTAAAACAACTCCGGCTTTACATGTTCCTGAGCTTCAGAATTTTAAGATTATCTCAAACAGGAAGATGAGCAAGGTTAGTATCTCTGCTGGAGAGATAGTATCTTCTGTAGAGTTTATCTTTATGCTCTCTCCGCTTAAAGAGGGGTTTTTTGAAATGTCCGGATTTAAAGTAGAAGCAGGAGACGTAGAGTATGAGGTTGAAGCTATAAAGATAAAGGTTAGTGGGAGTAAAGATAGCATCTTACCTAAAGAAGATAATGACGGCTCAGAGAATAGTGAAGAAAAAATTTGGCTATGAAAAACATTGCTTTCCTAAAAAATGTACTGTTTAATTCTATGGGACTTAAGAGAGGGGAAAACCTTCTCTTTATAACGGATAGACTGCTTTATCCAATAGCCGAACTCTTCTACAGCAACTCTTTAAAGTTGGGATCTGAATCCCTTCTCGTTAAGATACCCGATATGGAAATAGATGGTCAGGAGCCTTCATCTGTAGTGGCTAAAATCCTTAAGACTGCAGATGTTGCTTTGCTTATGACTTCAAAATCACTCTCACATACCAGAGCCAGAAAAGAGGCTTCTAAATCAGGAGTTAGAATTGCTTCTATGCCTGGGATAAGTTATGAGGTTGTAATGCGCAGTTTAAATCTGGACTATAGAGAGATTAAGCGTTCAGTCAAGAGAGTATCCGATAGGCTCTCTAAAGCCAGGAGGGCCAGGGTTTTGACATCCAAAGGTACCGACATATCTTTTTCAATAGAGAGTAGGGTTGGACTTGGAGATTACGGTATTTATAAAAAAAAGGGTGACTTTGGCAACCTTCCTGCAGGTGAGGCTTTTATAGCCCCTCTTGAAAGTTCAGCTAACGGTATCGTGGTCTTTGATGGTTCTATTGCTGGTTTTGGTAAATTGAGTAAAGATATAAAGGTCTGGATTGAGAGAGGTAAGCTTGTAAAGAGTAAGCCTGGTAAGTTTATGAATTCTATCTCTAGTTTTGGCGATAAGGCTTTAAACTTAGCAGAGTTTGGAATAGGTTTAAATCCCAAAGCTAAGGTTACAGGTAATGTATTAGAAGATGAGAAAACTCTTAATACAGCCCACTTTGCATTTGGAACCAATAAAAGTTTTGGCGGTAGAGTAAATGCCGGGATACATATCGATGCGGTTTTCTTTGACCCTCAGATATATTTAGATTCCAAGAGATTGAATATTTCTTAGCCTAACTCAAAATAGAAATGACAGGAGTTGTTAAAGTTTCTTCTCTATGCTAAAATCTCATCTATTATGAAGATATTAATTATAGGCGTAGGTAATGTTGGTGCTCACATAGGATACCTTATGCTATTTACCGATTTTATTGATGAGGTATTGATATATGATATTCAGAAAGATATTTTAAAAGGTAAGGTTTTAGACCTCTCTCATGCCGGGGGTGTATTAAAAAAAGATATTAGGTTTACGGCAGTTGAAGATCTAAATACGGTAGAGGCAGATATTGTAATTATAACAGCCGGTATGCCGCGCAAAGAAGGAATGAGTAGGTTTGACCTTCTTGAGGTTAATACCAAGATATTAGATCAGGTAATAGGCGGTATGAATAGACGTCTTATTGACGAATCTATATTTGTGATAGTCTCTAATCCGGTCGATGTTCTAACATATTGTTTTCATAATAAGACTGCTATTGATAGAAAAAGGCTTATTGGTATGGCTGGTGCTTTAGATAAGGGTAGATTTAGGTATTATTTGAGTAAGAATACAGGAAAGAATATTACAGAGCTTGAACCTCAGGTTATAGGTTCACATAGTAAAGATATGCTCTGCATCTTTGATACTAATGGTGAAGAGATAGAGCTTTCTAAAAGAGAGACAAAAGAGGCAGGGGCTACAATTGTCTCTTACTATAAGGGCGGCAGCGCTTATTTTGCCCCAGCCGCTGGAGTTAAAGTTGTATTAGATGTTATATTAAGCGATAGAAAAGAGATAGTTCCTTCTGTAGCTATTTTAGATGGGGAATATGGCTATAGCGATATAGCATTTGGTGTTCCAGTTGAAATATCGTCAAATGGAATCGAGAAGATTATTGAATTAGATTTAGATCAGTTTCAGAAAGAAGATTTAGATAAATCAATAAAAGGGATCAAAGAATCCTTGAGTTTTCTTAAAAAAAGAGGGATTTTGAGTTGATATGAGAAACGTAGAGCTTGCGGTAATCGGTGCAGGTCCCGGAGGTTATCAGGCTGCTCTTCTTGCCGCCGCTTCTGGTATAGAGACTCTATTAATTGAGAAACAGTATCTTGGAGGGGTCTGTCTTAATTGGGGTTGTATTCCAACAAAGTATTTTCTAAATCAAAGCGAAAAGTATCTCCAGATAAAAAAGTCTAGAAACTTTGGCTTAAAAGAGAATTCTTTAAATCTAGACTATAAGTTGCTTAAAAAAGAAAAAGACTTATTAGTAAAATCTTTACGAGATGGTATTAAGTTTTTATTGGATAAGAGAGGTGTGGATTTAATATTTAAAGAGGCAGAGGTCTTATCATCAAGCCGTATTCTGATCAAAGATGGAGATAGCTCTGAAGAGATAGAAGCAGGGAATATAATAGTTGCGACAGGTTCACGGCCTAAACCTCTTAAAGGTATAGAGTTTGACAATAAGAGAGCATTCTCATCTGATACAATATTAGACTTAGATTATATCCCAAAATCAATCACAATAATAGGGGCCGGAGTAATTGGGGTTGAATTTGCTTCTCACTTCTCCCGGTTAGGTAGCGAGGTAAGTTTGATTGAAGCTATGGATAGTATCTTGCCTAATGTGGAGAGAGAGCTTTCAAAGGTAATAGAGTCTCGACTTATCAAGCAGGGTGTTAAGATGTATAGTTCTTCTGAGGTGGTTGATCTTAAAAAGAGAGAAGAATCTATAGAGTTAAATCTTTCTTCAGGGGATAGACTATCGTCACAGATTGTACTTGTTGCTGCATCCAGAGAGCCTAACGTAGAAGTTTTAGATAATACCGGTGTTGATTTAAAAAATAAGTTTGTTACCGTCCGTTCTAATACAGAATCATCCCTTAAAAATCTTTATGCTATAGGGGACTTAATTGGCGGGTCTATGCTGGCCCATAGTGCAAGCTATGGGGCTCATGTAGCAGTCTCAAATATAGCTGGGATCAAAAAAGAGCTGGACTATTCCTCTATACCTAATTGCATCTATACGGATCCGGAGATTGCCTACATAGGTTTAAAAGAGAGAGAGGCTAAAGAACGAGGTTTTAAGGTAAAGATTGCGAAGTTCCCTTTTAAGGCACTAGGTAAGGCAAGGGCGGTATCAAAGACAGAAGGTTTTGTTAAAATCATTGCGGATGAGAGCAGCAAGGTGATATTAGGAGCAGGGCTTGCCGGATCTTCTGTTACAGAACTGATAACAGAACTGACCATGGCTATAAAGTTTAAGATTCCTTATTCTGAACTTATAGACGTTGTGCATCCGCATCCTACACTAAGTGAGGCTATTGGTGAAGCTTTGGCGATTTTAAACGATAAAGCTATACACTATATATAAATATTAGCTTGATTTAATTTAAGAGTTACCTTTAAAATCTAAATATGAAATCTTTAAGAGTTGCCATTGCGCAGACCAATCCTTTGGTTGGAGATTTAAAGGGGAATAGTCGGGAGATAGCAAAATATATAAAAAAGGCGGCTGTTAGTGAGCCTGATATTGTAATCTTTCCGGAGCTTGCTCTCTGCGGCTACCCTCCTGAAGACTTGATTTTAAAACTCCACTTTAGAAAAGATTGTAAAGATACCCTTAAGAAGCTAATCAAAAATAATAATTTTAAAGGTCTGGTATTCCTCGGCTATATTGAAGAGAGTAGAGGCAGTATTTATAATAGTGTTGCTGTTATAAAGGGCAAGAGAGTAGTTGCAAATTATAGAAAGATCTGCTTGCCGAACTATGGAGTCTTTGATGAGAGAAGATATTTCTCCGGAGGTAATAACTCTATGGTTATATCACTTAGCGGGATAAAGGTTGCAATTACGATATGTGAGGATATCTGGGCCGATAATAGTTTTAATTATAGAGATATTTGGAGCGGAGTAGATGTGATAATAAATGTTTCGGCTTCCCCATATCATATGGGTAAATTTAATCAGCGCAAGAGGCTGCTTGAGAAAATATCTATAGAGTGTAAAGTCAAGATTATATATGTAAATCAAGTTGGAGCTCAAGATGAGCTTGTTTTTGATGGTGCCAGCATGGTTGTCGATGATGGGTCTTTAAGGGTTATGGCCAGACAGTTTAAGGAAGATATGGTTTTTATAGACTTAGATTTTAAAAGTCTTAAGAGAAAAAAGTCTTCAAAGAATTGTAATTTTATTGGTTTAGATTTAAGTTCAAAAAGAAGAAAGACTATTTTACCAAGATTAAAAGAGAAGCCAATGGATGAACTAAAAGAGGTTTATTCAGCTCTTGAGATAGGTGTTAAGGACTATGTCAGAAAGAATGGTTTTTCAAAGGTGGTTATAGGTTTATCAGGAGGGATTGACTCTTCTCTTGTTGCGGCTATAGCAAAAGATGGTCTGGGTTCATCTTCTGTTTTGGGGGTTATAATGCCGTCAGCATATTCGTCTAAGTCGTCAATTAAAGATGCGCAGAGATTGGCAATGAATCTAGGAATCAAATCCATAGAAGTTCCTATAGGCGGTATATACGGTTCTTACATTAAGACTATGAAGCCATTTTTTAAAGGTTTAAAGTTTGATAAAGCAGAAGAGAATATTCAGGCTAGGATAAGAGGCAACATTCTTATGGCCCTATCTAATAAGTTCGGCTACCTTGTCTTGACAACCGGTAATAAGTCTGAAGTCTCTGTTGGCTATTGTACTCTCTATGGTGATATGGCTGGCGGTTTTGCTGTAATTAAAGACCTTACAAAGACCTTAGAGTATAAGCTGGCTAAATGGAGAAACAGTTTGGAGAAAATACCTCTAATACCGCTTAATGTTATAAAGAAAGCACCTTCTGCGGAATTACGTCCCAACCAGAAAGATCAAGATACGCTCCCTCCTTATAGTATGCTTGATGATATAGTCTTAAGGTATATTGAAGAGGATATGAGTTTTGATGATATGGTAAGAGATGGATTTAATAAACATGTAGTCAAGAGGGTGATTAAAATGATAGACGACAATGAATATAAGCGCCGTCAATCCCCGCCTGGTATCAAGATTACACCCAAATCTTTTGGTAAGGATAGAAGAATGCCTATAACGAGCGGGTATAGGATATAACCACTCTGTTCTATATCTTGCAACTTGTTTTTCTTAATTAGCCTTCATTGATACATTCATTGATGCATTATTTGATTTCATTATAATTGTATGGTATATATAAAAAGAGAGTTTCATTACGAGAGGGGAGGAACTAAAAAGTGTCTGAATAGTATATCTTTATTATGATATTTAACAATATAAGGTTGTAAAAATATATGGTAAATGTGATGAGCAAAATAAAGTTTTTCATATTTGGAGTAGTGATTTTATTCTCTATAAATGGAAATATTCTGTCTACTTATCGTTATAATAACGTACGCAGGACTAAAAGCATAACTGCTGTATCTGAGGAAGGTATCCATTCTATTATTGAAATAATTCTCCAGGCTGTTGATTTTGAAAGTGAAGGTGATATTCTTATTTCTCAGAAGGGTATCTTCCTAAATGGAAATTGTATATCTCCTTCACCCAACCTTGGTTCTATCGGAGAACAAAGTTTCCAACTTCCCCAACCGTTTAAAGAACTGGCAATTCGAATAATAGGAGTCTATTCAGGTCTTTCTCAAGGCGAATTGCAGGAGGTTATGAGAAGCTGGAATAAACATTACGCTTTGGCAGCTCTTGGCACAGAGGAAGCTGTTCGGACTATTTTCAGGTCAGTACCGTATCTAACAAGCAGTGCTGTATCAACAATTGAACATATAATAAAAAATGACTTTGGTTTTAGAGATGCAGCAGCATCTCTTTTGAAGCGCCCTGATTTAAATGAAGAAGGGGTAATTGCATTGCGTAAAGCTGTCGAATGTGAAGATTTAGAGCTTGAAACCCGTGTTTGTGCCATTGCATGTTTAACAAAACTGTTAAACTTAGGAGCTAGAATATCTGCTTTAGATAATTTACGCAGTGAGACAATTCAATGGCTTAATGACTGTAAAGAAAAGTATGCGTCTTCGGAGCTGGTGAATTCATTTAAAGTTGCATTGAGCGGTATTTATGCGGTCTCTTTAGAGGAAGGTTTGGATTTAGATTGTTTTGGCCCCGGCATAGTAGAATTTAGTTCGGAAAGAGAGCTTAATTTATATGATAAAGGACCTGTGTATGCTGAAAGAATTATTCAAGCTTTAGTTACTCAAAAAAAGTATGATTTAATGTTAGAGGTCTTAAAAAATAATAGTAGTTATATAGAAAATAGGATTACTGTATTGGATCCTATTGCATCAGGAATAACTGAAATGCCGGATTCAGTTTGCAACCGGATTATAGACTTTATAATTGCAAATGTTTCTGATGTTACAGATAAGAATGCGCTGGTTACTTTATTACATATCGCTGCTCCTGATGTAGAAAAGGCGCAAAAGCTTATTCAGTACCTTATTACAAGATATGAAAATTTAGCAGAAGTACCTGTGTTTAGTTTTAATAGCCCTGAACTATTACAGGCTCTTAAAGAGCTTCTTTACAGCCCCACAATCTCTGCAGTATGGGAAGATGTTACGCATCTAATTAAAGTTATTCCGCATCCGTTTACTCCCTATATTACAAGAGAACCTTTTTTTGGCTCAGGAGAAGCTACATCTTCAAACTCTGATACTTTGGTAATGGTTTCAAGAAACTTGGATGATACTTATAAAACCCCTCTTATGAGTTATCAAAGGATTATGCTTCATGGGCACAAGAATTATGTTTCTCCTTCTAATATGAATGTAGCAATTGTAGAGGGGGTTTTAAATTTTTGGTTAACCGGTGATATCGAATGTATAAGAAATCTGCCTCACATAGAAAGTGAAGGAACTATTAAAAATATTATGGATGATAATTTGGATACATATGTTTCTACTCATCAGGAAGTTCTACAGGGACTTTTTCATACGCTTCAAATTGATAATGTCCAGGACTTACAAAAATTCAGTATCGAGGAAATAGCGGCTGCTTGTACAGAAGGAAAAGTTTTAGAAGAGATAAAACTGTATTTTAAGGTATTGAATAAATATCAGGGCGGGGTGGCTGCTAATGTACGTAAGGATTTACAAAGCATAGAAATGCAGGGTTTAGTATGGGATGATTATCCTCCTCAGATACATCAGCTTTTTAATGATTTTATTGCATCCTGGGAATCTGCAGAAGATTCAGAAAGCCTTATTGCCGCAGCAGATAGACTCCAGCGTCTTATGTTGTCTGTGCAGGAATTTTGTGTTTCTGAAATTGAACCTGCAAAGAATCCTTTTGTAAAAATAGTAGTTCATAAAGATTTAGAACGGCTGGAGTTCAAAGACCCTAAATTTACTATGTTAAATGTATTGTACTATAAGCTTATTCTAGCTCAAGAATCTATATATTCAAAAGTGTGGAATTCATTAGCAAGTCTGGAATCATTAAACAGAGAAGGATTAAGCTCTGCATTGGGATTTTTGAAATCTTTAACGGACAGCCTTGAAGAGCAGGGGTATATTAATGATTCTGTAATACAGGGTGTCGTGGAGGCAATTACTGAGGATATGCCGTACAGTATGTTGATAGACCATATTATGTGGTGCAAACAGAATATTTATAACCCTTTATATAGTATGTTCTTAAAGAATGTTTTACAGATTGACGGTTTGAGTGATGATTATCTGCGGGACAGGGAAATAGCAGTTCCTTGCTTAGAATATTTTAGGAAAGTTCTTGGTTATCTTCATGATGGGTTAAGTAATTCTCAGATATTAAAAGCAGAGCTTTTAGGTAATTTGGCTCCGGAGTTTGTGTTAATTCAGCAAAGCAAATCATTGTCACCGCTGGATATCGGTAATAAAGCATGGTCGTTAAATTATCTGAATCAAAACGGTTTCCAGGCTCCGGAAGCTGCAGTAATTACTAAAGAAGTTATCATGAATTGGGAAAATATGTCTGAGGTAGAAAGGCATGATATCATAGGTAAAATTGTATTGGAACTGGAACAGCGTACGGGGAAAGAATTCGGCCGCAATTTGCTTTTTTCTGTGCGAAGTTCTCCGGTTATACCGCATCCAGGGGTGCTTTTGACAATGCTTGATGTCGGTATGAATGAATCAGTTGTGGAAAATCTTATAGCAGAAATACAGGATGAAAGATTTGCCTGGGAAAATTATCGTGTTGCTGAATATATGTGGGCAGTAGAATATTTAGGAATTAAAGACGAAAATTTAAGGCAGGTAATAAATAGGGTAAAAGAAGCGCATGGAGTTGAAACTAAAAAGCAATTAAATGTTGATGCCATAAAAGAAGTCATCTATGAGTATGGGCAGTTGATAGATCAAGTTAGAGAGGATAGTCTTAGTAGTGGAAGTTTAGAGATAGGAGAGGACCCTATGAGCATGAGTTCTTACGAACAGCTGTATCTTGCAGTTGTTCTTGCTGTTAAGTCCTATAATTCAGAAGCTGCTCAGTCGTATCGAAGGAGTGTTGGTATTCCTGAGGACAGCGGTATGGGTATTATTATACAGGCTATGAGTTTCGGGAATTATTCTCAATCCTTATCCGGCGCTGGAACAGTGAATGTTACTGCCGATGGTGAAATAAGAGGAACTTTTAACGAGTGTTCTTTGGGGGTAGACATAATGTCTGGTCTTTCCCGGGCAGGTATTCCTGTCAGCAATATGGGGACCGGCGATGCTTCAACATCGACACTGGAATTTCTTTATCCGGATGTTTATAAAGAACTTTATACCGCATTGTTTGGAGATCCGGATACCGCAAAGGTAGGTATTTTTGACCTTTTTGGAAGGCAGCCTATACAGTATGAGTTTGTTATTGAACAAAATAAGATTGTTTCTCTTCAGGTTAGGACTTTAGCTGAAGAAGAGATATATGATAGGAAACAGCTTAATTATGTAGAAATACCTTCAAGTGTTCCGGCATTAGGCAGAGGTATTTTTATCGGAAACAGGGCTGTAAAGGGTTATGTCATTACAATAGATGATTATCTTGATCAGGGCAAACGTGCAGAGTTAATTGCGAAGGTAGATTCTGACCCTGACATTGACGGGCTGATTTTAGCAACAAGTGAGATTAAAACTGCAGTCTTAGGGCCAATTTTACAGGATGCTTATATTTTAGGGTTCTTTAGCAACGTAGGGTATGAGGTTTCTCATGGAATTTCTTTGGCAATACGTTATCATATATCCGCATTATTAGGTGTCCGGAATTTAAGTCACGATTTTACAACAGATGAATATACTTTTAAAGTAGGGAGTCAGCAAATAGTGCTTAAATCAGGTGATATAGTTACTATTGATACAGATGGTAAGTTATATCAGGGTGCCTATCCAATATATCCAATCGAGCAATAATATTTTCTTAATCAACCTTGACAACTTAAGGAGTTCGTGCTATAAATCTCTAGACCTTTAAACTGGTTCGGTGAGACCGGGAAGGTGAAAGAGATGAATAAGAATATAAGTTTCAATGATGAAAAGAGGCCCTTCAAAGAGGGTTTATTTTTTTATGTCTAAGAAAATCATAGAACGTTCGAAGGTTTTAGATTCAAAACAACTCTATAAGACTGTCTGCCGTATAAGTCATGAAATAATAGAGAGAAATAAGTCTTTATCGAATATAGCTATTGTAGGCATAAGGACAAGAGGTGTCTATTTAGCAGATAGAATAGTAAATAATATTTTTGAGATTGAGGGTGTAAAGATTCCGTCAGGAGTACTTGATATTACGCTCTACAGAGATGATCTTACTTTGATAGCAGAACAGCCTCTGGTTAAGGAGACAGAGCTTAACTTCGATATCAATGGTAAGCTGATAATAATAGTAGACGATGTGTTATTTACAGGCAGGACTGTTAGGTGCGCAATGGATGCTTTGATTGATTTTGGTAGACCCAGAGCTATTCAGCTTGCTGTTTTGGTTGACCGGGGTCACCGTGAACTTCCAGTAAGAGCAGATTATGTAGGTAAGAATGTACCGACCTCTCTTAGTGAATCTATAGAGGTAAGATTAAAAGAGGTTGATAAGAAAGATGAGGTTGTGATGTTGGAGGTAGTTGATGGCTGAGGATATTGTTGAAAGAGATATCAAGTGGAGTAAGAAGCATCTTCTTGGCATTGAAGATCTAACCGTAGAGGAGATAGGTTATATATTACAGCTTGCCAAATCTTTTAAGGAGATCTCAACCCGGCAGGTCAAGAAGGTCCCTGCTTTAAGAGGTAAAACAGTTGCTTTTCTATTCTTTGAACCCTCAACAAGAACCAGGATATCTTTTGAGCTTGCAGCTAAAAGGCTCTCAGCTGATACTGTGAGTTTCTCAGTCTCGACATCCAGTGTACAGAAAGGGGAGAATCTTAAGGATACAGCCCGCAATATAGAGGCTATGAATGTTGATATTATAGTCTTAAGGCACCCAGCTTCCGGAGCTGCCCATTATCTCTCCGGGGTTGTATCGGCCGGTGTTATAAATGCCGGAGATGGGACACATGAACATCCAACTCAGGCTCTGCTTGATGTCTTTACCATCCAGGAGCAGAAAAAAAACATTGCAGGGTTAAGAATTGCTATCTTGGGTGATGTCTCTCATTCAAGGGTGGCAAGGTCTAATATATTTGCTCTTAAAAAATTAGGTGCTGAGGTTACACTCTGTGCGCCGCCAACAATGATTTTGCCTGAGTTTAAAGAGCTGGGCGTAGAGGTTTCATATGATCTTAAGGATGTTTTGGCCAAAGCCGATGTTTTAAATATCTTGAGGATACAGAGAGAGCGCATCAATGAAAACCTGATTCCTTCAATAGCTGAATACAGAGAGTTTTTCGGTGTAGATAGAGCTAAGCTTTTAAAATATGCAAAGCCGGGATTACTAATTCTTCATCCGGGTCCGGTAAATAGAGGAATTGAGCTAAGCCCTGACGTGCTTGACGAGGGATTGCTGGAGAAGAATATCTGCAGCGTTGTTTTAAATCAGGTTACAAATGGCCTGGCGATCAGAATGGCGATACTCTATCTTATTGCAGGTATGGGAGGCAGCGTTGAAGTTACTGATTAAAAATGGTTCGGTTATTGATTTAGAGAAAAAAGTTTTTAAAAAAAATGATATCTTGGTTCAAAATAAGAGAATCTCTAAGATAGCTAAAAATATAAAAGAGAAGGCGAATTTAGTAGTTGATGCTGGAGGATGCTATATCTTTCCAGGACTTATTGATATCCATGCTCATCTAAGAGAGCCAGGCCGGGAAGATGAGGAGAATATAGAGTCCGGTTCTCGTGCGGCTTTAAGAGGGGGTTTTACAACACTCTGCTGCATGCCCAATACAGATCCTGCTATAGATAGTGCCGGTCTGGTAAGATTTTTAAGAGAACGTTCTAAGAGCGTAGGCCTGGTAGATATTTATCCAGTGGGAGCTATTACAAAAGGAAGGGCTGGCTTGGAACTATCTGAGATGATTAAGATGAGAGAGGCAGGAGCTGTTGGTTTTTCAGACGATGGCAGCTGGGTTAATAGCCCGCTTCTTATGCGTAGAGCTATGGAGTATTCTGTTCTCTCCGGCTTACCTCTAATTATCCACGCCGAAGACGAGAGACTCTCTATCGGCGGCCTGATGAATGAAGGTATATTTTCTCTTAAGATGGGACTAAAAGGGTATACCGCGGGAGTCTGAGATAGTAGCCATTGCAAGAGATATAGAGCTCACTAGGCTAACAGGAGCCAGGATTCACTTTACGCATATAAGCTGTAGGGAATCTGTAGAGCTTATAAGAAAAGCTAAGAAAGATAAGTTGATGGTTACTGCGGATGTTACTCCTCACCATCTAACTTTAACTGAAGACTCTGTTAGGGATTATAATACTTTTTCTAAGGTCAATCCCCTATAAGGACAGAGAAGGATAGGGGAGCTTTAATCAATGGATTAAAAAATAATACTATAGATATAATTGCTACTGACCATGCTCCGCATTCAAGCGAAGAGAAAGATTGTAATTTCTCCGAGGCAAGTTTCGGTACTATAGGACTGGAGACAGCATTATCTTTAGGTCTAAAGTTAGTCAACGAAGGTAAGATAGATATCTTTTCTTTAATAGAGAAGCTTACTTCCAATCCCGCCAGGATATTCTCCTTTAAAGATAGAGGGAATATCTTAGAGAACTATTTGGCTGATATCATAGTAGTAGATCCAGATCTAAAGTGGAAGTTTAGTCAGGAAGATATTGAATCTAAAAGTAAGAATTCCCCATTTTTAAATATGGAGTTGAAGGGAAGAGCTAGAACTGTTGTTTCAAAAGGCAGGGTTTTGGTTGATGACTTTAAATTGATTGGAGATTGTTTATGAGGTTTTCTAAGGTGGTTTTACCGTCAGGGGGTTAATATTTTAGACACGACTCCTCAGGCCAGAGAGATGTTGAAGGAGTCTCAATTAAATGAGTAATGAAGTTTATACTCAGCCCTGAATTGGGAAGGTTGACCAAGTGGTTAAGGATTTTAAGTTATGACTCTTATTATTTTAAAGGCAGCAGCAGAGCTCTTATTCTGAAAGCTCTAAAAGAGGATAGAGTTGTTTTAACTTCTATAGTCTCTTTGGCTGATGAGCTCAAGGCAAAAGTCTTTATAATTAAATCTCAAGATTTAAGAACTCAACTTAAAGAACTTGAAGAGAGTTTTGGTTTAGAAATCGATAGCAGTAATATGTTTTCACGCTGTATCAGGTGTAATTTAGAGTTAAAAGAATTAACCAGAGAACAAGCCGAAGAGAAGGTCCCCGTATCTATCTATCAAAGCAGGGTGAGTTTTTACAAATGTTCTAAATGCAAAAAAATATTCTGGACTGGCAGCCATTGGAAGTTGGCTAAGGAATATTTAGAGAGTATCAATGATAATAGCTGATATACATATCCATTCTAAGTATAGCCGTGCAGCAAGCAAAAATATGGATCTGGATAATTTAAGTGAGTTTGCCAAGATTAAAGGAGTAGACCTCTTAGGTAGCGGCGACTTTACCCATTTCTTATGGCTGCAAGAGTTAAAGACGAAATTAAAAGAAGCTGGCTATGGAGTATATAAATATAAAGGAATTAACTATATATTAACCGTTGAAGTGTCAAATATCTATTCTTATAAAGGGAGAGTTAGAAAGATTCATAATCTTATTATTGCGCCTGACTTTACCGCAGTTGATAAGATAAACAGAGAACTTGCTAAATATGGGAGTTTAACTGCGGATGGCAGGCCTACGCTAAGTTTGGATGTCAGGAGCCTTATGGAGATCGTTCTCTCTGCTAATAGCGACTGTTTTTTGATACCTTGTCATATCTGGACTCCATGGTTCGGCCTCTTTGGTGCCAATTCGGGTTTTGATTCTATAGAAGAGTGTTTTGGTCCTTACGTAAAAGATATCTATGCTTTGGAGACCGGTCTCTCAAGTGATCCAGCTATGAATTGGCGGATATCGGATTTAGATAGATATACCCTTGTATCTAATTCCGATAGTCATTCTCCTTCAAAGATAGGGCGGGAAGCAAACGTTTTAAATATAAGTATGGATTATAGAGAACTTCTGGAGGCATTGAAAAACAGAGACTCCGGAAAATTTGCCTATACAATAGAGTTTTATCCTCAGGAGGGGAAGTATCACTTGGATGGTCATAGAGGTTGCGGGCTTTCGTTTAGCCCTAAAGAGTCTATGCGTTTGAACAATATATGTCCCAAATGCAGCAAACCATTAACTATTGGGGTGATGCATAGAGTAGAGGAGCTTGCAGACAGGGAGGATGGATTTATGCCTAAAGGGGCAGTTGGTTTCAAGAGCTTGGTACCGTTGGATGAGATTATCGCAGAGTTAAAAGGTGTTCAGAAAACAGCCAAGGCGGTAATAGTAGAATATCATAGCTTGATTCAAAGCTATGGTCCGGAATTAAAAATATTAAGTGAGCTTGATGAGAAATTTCTAAAGAATAATCTGCCTGTAAAGATAGCCAAAAGTATTATAGCCGTTAGAGAGGGCAGGGTTAAGATTAAACCGGGTTTTGACGGTCTTTACGGTAATGTCAAAGTCTTTGATGATAAGAAAATGAAGAGCGAGAAGCAGTTAACCTTTTTTTAAAAATAACTCTTCTTGTTTTGTTTCTTTTTTTGTGATATAAAGACGAAACTTAATAAATGGTAGCTTGAAAGAGAATATATAAGAAGGGAGTGAGGTATGCCTGAGTTGCCGGAAGTTGAGACAATACGCAGAGAGTTAAGAAGCTTGATTCAGAAGAAAAAGATCACGGATTTTGAGGTTAGAGACAAGATCTTTCTTAAAAAGCCTAAAACAGTCTCTTCCTGGAAAAAGATACTCTCTTCCAAGATAAAGGATGTAGAGAGAAAGGGTAAGTTTCTGATCTTTAAACTTAGCAATGGGCTGAAGATAGTTGTGCACCTTAGAATGACAGGTCAGATAATATATGGCAATAATCATGATGCCAAAATTAAAATTGTATTTTCAGATTTAAGTACCCTTAGTTATTATGATAGAAGAAGATTCGGTGAGTGGTTTTTGGTAAAAGATATAAAAGATGTGCCTCTGCTTGGAGCCATAGGTATTGATCCTACAAGTGAAGAGTTTACTCCTGAAGTTTTGAGTGAGATATTAAAAAATAAGAGTACTAAGGTCTACAATCTTCTTTTAGACCAAAAAGTTATATCTGGAATAGGCAATATATATGTAAATGAGATACTGTATCGCTCCAAAATAAGCCCTTTCAGAAAGACCAGGGATATTACCGAGCCTGAGATTAAAGAGCTCTGTTTCTCTATAAGAGATATACTTCTCAAAGCGCTTAAAGCCAGAGGTTCTTCAATAGATACCTATTTGGATATTTGGGGTAACCCGGGTAAATATGCCTATCAGCATCTTGTTTACGGAAAAGATGGCCATTTTTGTGAACACTGTCCTAATAAGATTATGAAGAGCAAGATGAACTCTAGATCGATCTATTATTGTCCGGGATGTCAACAGTAACTAAAGATTTTAGAAAAGTAAAAATATTTTCTAATTCCGAGTTTTATCCCGGATATTTTCTACTCTCTTTTGAAACCCCGGAAGTTTTTTCTGTTAATCCGGGGCAGTTTCTTCAATTACGATTAGTAGAGAAGGGTCAGTTTTTGAGGAGACCTTTTGGAGTCTTTGACCAGAGAGATAACCGTATTGAGATTCTTTACAAAGTAAGAGGGGATATAACTCAGAAGATGTCTTTACTTAAAACAGGAGATGAGCTGGATATTATATGTCCTCTAGGTAACGGGTTTAAAGAGCCGAACCGAAAGAGGCCGATTATTGTAAGCGGCGGTACAGGCTTTGCTCCGCTTGGTTTTCTTGCAAGGAGTCTCTCCTCTAAGGCTGAAGATAGAGGGATATTTATTATTGGAAGTGCAGGGGCTGAGAGTGAAAAATTTGCTGAATCTATAAGCTCTTTGGATATAGACTCTTTAGTTGTCTCTGAAGACGGCAGTGTAGGAAAGAGAGGAGTGGCGACCGATTATCTGGCTGGTATTATTAAGCCTGGTTCTGTTCTGTTTTCGGCTGGCCCCGTTGAGATGTTGAAAAATATTTATAAAATAGCTGAAGATAAAGAGATTGAGACTCAATTTTCTTTTGAATCTCACTTTGCCTGCGGTATGGGTTTCTGTTGGGGCTGCGCTTTAAAGACCAGGAATGGAACTTTAAGAGTATGTAAGGATGGTCCTGTTTTTAAAGGAGAAGATATTCTATGGGAAGAGTTATGATTCCGGTTGAGATTGCTTCTTTAAAACTAAGAAGTCCTGTTGTCCTCTCTTCAGGTTGTGTGGAGTATAGCCCCTCTGTGAGTGATATCGTTCCGTTTAGTAAGATCGGTGCCATTATAACAAAGACAGTTACTCTTAGAGAATGTCCCGGCAATCCTATGCCCAGAACATCCGAGGTAGATTTTGGGTTAATAAATTCTATAGGTTTGCAAAATAAAGGTCTGGATGATTATCTTGGTAGGATTTTACCGCAAATAAGAGAATCGCTTGATTGCCGAATCATTACCAGCATATCTGGTTTTACAATTGAAGAGTTTGCTAATATTGCTGCTGCTGTAGATAAAGAGGATGCGGTCTCTGCTATTGAGGTTAATATATCCTGTCCAAACCTTGAAAAAGATAGCGAGGGCGGGTCGGCTATCTTTGCCCAGGATGAACATATGAGTTATGGTGTTATAAAGGCTGTCAGGGAGTCATCGTCTAAACCTGTAATAGCTAAGCTCTCTCCCGATGTTACAGATATACGTTCTGTTGCTCAGGCTGTCTCTGATGCCGGAGCTGATGCAATAACCGTTGCGAATACCTATTCAGCTATGGCTATAGATATATATACGAGAAAACCGAAAATAGCTAAGGTATCAGGGGGATTGAGCGGCCCTGCTATTAGACCCCTGACATTAAAGAGGGTCTGGGATGTATATAATACCGTAGATCTGCCAATCATTGCCTCCGGCGGTATCATGGATTATAAGGACGGTTTGGAGTATATTATTGCGGGTGCGGCCCTTTTAAGTATAGGTACTGCTAATTTCATAAACCCCGGCGTTGCGGAAGAGGTAGCCGAAGGTATAGAGAGTTATCTTAGAGAGAGAGGGATAGAGTATAAAGATTTAATTGGGAGTCTTAAAATTGGATAAGAGAAAAAAGATAATAATTGCGCTTGACGTAGATAGCATCGATGATTTGCGTTACTATCTTGATATGTTAGCCCCCTATGTGAAAACTTTTAAAATAGGACCTCGCCTCTTTATTCCTTATGGTAGAGAGGTGGTAGACCTTATAAAGGGCTATGGTTCAGATGTCTTTTTAGACCTTAAGCTGCATGATATTCCTACTCAGGTTGCAGAGAGCGTGAAAAAGATTGGAGATTTGGGAGTTAAGATGTTTACAGTTCATGCTTTTGGCGGTAAGGTTATGATAGAAAATTCAAGAGAGGCTCTAGATAGTTTTGATGAAAAAGAGAGACCGTTGATGCTTGCAGTAACCCTTCTTACCAGCATTGACGAAAATGACTTGCATTTTTTAGGTTTTAAAAATAAAATTAATAACATGGTTTATAAACTTGCTGAATTAGCTTTAACTTCCGGAGCTGATGGTGTTGTCTCTTCCGCGGCAGAGGTCAGAAGGTTAAAAGAAGGGATAAGCCGGAGCTTTATATCAGTTGTTCCGGGTATAAAGATAGGCGTTGCGAATAGAGACCAGAAGAGGAGCGGTTCGCCGCAAGAGGCATTTGACAATGGAGCCGATTATATTGTTATCGGCAGATCTATACTTAATGCAGATAATCCTGTAAAGATAGTTAAGGAGGTATTAGATGAACGATAAAGAACTTATGGGAATTTTAAATGAGACAGGGGCTATTCAAGGTGGACACTTCTTATTATCCAGCGGTTTACATTCGGAGCAGTATATCCAGCTGGCTCGTATTTTTCAATATCCTAAACATACTTCACGTATAGCCAATGCATTAGTAGAAGATTTTAGGTTCGAAAGACCTGCCGTTATAATTGGCATTGCACATGGGGGTACTATTTTGGCTTATGAAGTTGCAAGAGCTATAGGTGCAAGGGCAATGTTTGCAGAGCGCTTTAAAGGAGAACTCTGTTTGAAGAGGGGTTTTGAGATTAAAAATAGGGAGAGAGTTTTGATAGTTGAAGATGTGCTTACAACAGGGAAATCAGTTTTGGAATTAAAATCGCTGCTTAAGAATTTTCAGCCGCTGATTGTAGGAGTCGCTTCTGTTATAGACCGTTTTGATGGAGAGTTTAAGATAAGAAATAAATATTCATCTCTTATGAAATATGCCCTCCCGGTGTACTCTAAAGAGGAGTGCCCTCTATGTAAAAAGGATATACCGCTGCTTAAACCCGGGAGCAGGGAGATTGTGAACGCATAATCGTTCTTACTTCTGCTATAATTTAGAAGCAAAAAAATGACCGGAGGATTAATATGGAAGTTAGATTAGATGGACTAATTGAAAAGATAAAAAAAGAGGGTGTTCAAGAAGCTAAAAACGAAGCCGGTAAAATTGTAGCCAAAGCCGAAGAAGAGGCTGTCCGCATCTTGCAAGAAGCAAAGTCTAAATCCGAGGTTGTTATTCAAGATTCAAAATCTCAGTCTGATAAATATAAAGATGCAGCTAAAATCGCAATAGAACAAGCAGCGAGAGATTCAATTATAAGCTTAAGAGAGAAGATAGTAGCTGTATTTGACGATCTCTTAAAGAGAGATGTTTCAAATTCCCTTAGTCCTCAGGCAGTTAAGGATATGATTACCCGGATTTTATCTAATTGGAAGCCGGGGAAAGATGACTCTATTGAGATTTTAACTTCAAAAAGAGATAGGGACTCTTTAAGAGATTTGCTGATTGATGAATTTAAGGAGAAAATAGCAGCTGGTTTTGAGGTTAAGATTCACCCGGGGTTAAAGAAGGGTTTTAGAATCGGGATAAGAGGCGAAGATATGCATTATGATTTTTCAGATCAGGGTATAGCTGATACTATTGCTCTCTTTCTCAATGAAGAGATAAGAGAGATAGTGAATAAAAGTTTAAATGGATAGGTACTATTATCTGATATCCCAGCTTCCTCTATTGGATTTTGATGGTAAGAATTATATCAGCAGTGACTACTTTTTAGAGCAGGCAGCCAAGTGGTTGAGCCCTGCAGATTTCAAGGTTTTAAAAAAAGCGAATATAGATGATATCTATGTTAGCGATAGCGATAAAGGTATCGTAAGAGAGTATAAGAGTTTTGAATACAATTTAAGAGATAATATTGTTAAATTCAGGGAAGGCAGTTTAGAATCTATAGTTGATGAAAACTTGAAAGCGGTTTTAGTTAATACAGATCCTCTTAAAATTGAGCTGGAGATATTCTATCTGAGGTGGAGTTTCATTGACCAAATTGGATCATATCATCATTTTGATTTAGAGAGTACAGTGGTTTACTTCTATAAGCTTCAGATTTTAGATAAGATTTCCCAGTTTGATAAAGAGAGAGGGAAAAAGTTATTTAACAGCAGTTCAAACATTAGTTACGAGGCGGTAGTCTATGAAAGTTAATAGAGGCAGCATTCTATCTATAAGCGGGAACATGATAACTGTAAAACCGCAAAGTCATATCATGCAGAATGAGTTGGGCTATGTTTTAAAAGGAGAGCAGCGTCTTAAAGCCGAGGTTATTAAGATCAGAGGAGAGGCAGCGTATATGCAGGTTTTTGAGGATACCAAAGGTCTTAGAGTAGGAGATGAGGTTGAATTCAGCAATCAGCTTCTTTCGGTTGAACTTGGACCGGGTCTTCTGGGCAGTATATACGACGGTTTGCAGAATCCTTTAAATATTCTTGCTGATGAGTATGGATTTTTTTTACCTCGAGGAGTCGATATAGCAGCTTTGGATCTTAAAAAGAGATGGCATTTTACCCCTCTTGCTAAGGAAGGAGATCTATTGTTGGCCGGAAACTATATTGGTTATGTAGAAGAAGAGATTTTTAAGCATTATATAATGGTGCCTTTTGATCTTAGCGGAGAGCATCTTCTTGAGAGTCTGAAGCCTGAGGGTAATTACAGTGTTAAAGATACTATAGCTACGGTAAAAGACAGATCAGGCAATAGTGTTGATATCACCATGTCTTTTCGCTGGCCTATAAGAGTGCCTATTACTTCATACAGGAAGAGGCTTCAGGCTATTGAGCCGTTAACTACGCGTATTAGGATAATTGATACTTTCTTTCCTGTGGCTAAGGGGGGGACTTATTGTATTCCCGGTCCTTTTGGGGCTGGGAAAACAGTATTGCAGCAGTTGACTTCAAGATATGCTGAGGTTGATATTGTAATTATTGCTGCCTGCGGTGAGAGGGCAGGTGAGGTCGTTGAGACGTTAAGAGAGTTTCCAAAACTTAAAGATGATAGGACTGGTAAGTCTCTGATGGCGAGGACAATAATCATCTGTAATACCTCTTCTATGCCTGTTGCTGCCAGAGATGCTTCGGTATATACTGCGGCAACTCTCGGGGAATACTATAGACAGATGGGTTTGGATGTACTGCTTCTGGCTGACTCTACTTCACGTTGGGCTCAGGCGATGAGAGAGGTTTCAGGCAGGCTGGAGGAGATCCCGGGCGAAGAGGCTTTTCCGGCTTATTTGGAATCGCGTATAGCTGCTTTCTATGAAAGGTCTGGCGTGGTTGAACTTTTAAACGGAGAGAGCGGGTCTCTTACAATAGGAGGAACAGTATCCCCGGCTGGCGGTAATTTCGAAGAACCTGTTACCCAATCAACATTAAAGGTTGTCGGAGCTTTCCATGGCTTATCCCGCGAGAGGTCTGATGCCAGAAAGTACCCTTCTATATCCCCTCTGGAGAGTTGGTCCAAATATAGGAGCTTTATTGTAGAGGATATAGTAGCTTATGCCAAAGAAGTGATATTTAAAGGCGATGAGGTTTTTCAGATGATGAAGGTTGTTGGCGAAGAAGGTGTGGCAGATGAGGACTTCTTAATATATCTGAAATCCGAGTTTTTAGATTATGTCTATTTACAGCAGAATGGTTATGATAGAGTGGATGCTGCTACGCCTCTAGAGCGCCAGGATTATGTTTTTTCAAAGGCTGACTATATCCTTAGATCTAAAGTTAATTTAGAAACAAAAGATGAATTAAGAGCTATCTTTTTTAAATTACGTCAGATGTTTCTGGACTGGAATTATACCAAGTGGAATTCTTCGGAATTCAAAAGCAAAGAAAAAGAGATAGATGAATTTATTAAAAGAGAGGTTTTAAAGAAAGATGAAGAAGCTGTACAGCAAGATAGATAGTATTGTAGGAGATGTTATCACTGTAAAAGCTAAAGGTATTAGTTATCATGAGCTGGCCGAGGTGAACACTAAAAAGGGAAAGTCTTTTGCTCAGGTTATAAGTTTAGATAGAGAGAATGTCTCTCTTCAGGTTTTTTCGGGAAGCCGAGGCATATCTACTGCTGATGAAGTTAGTTTTCTATCTCATCCTATGCAGGTTCCTTTTTCGGAGGATATGCTTGGAAGAGTCTTTGACGGCAGCTGCAGGCCAAAGGATGGAGGGCCTGCTATAATCGGAAACAATATTGAGATAGGCGGTTCTACAGTCAATCCTGCAAAGAGGAAGATACCAGACCGCATGATAAGAACCAATATACCTATGATAGATATTTTTAATTCTCTAGTTGTTTCTCAGAAGCTTCCTATATTTTCAGTCTCTGGCGAACCTTACAATGAGCTTTTAGCTCGAATTGCAATACAGGCTCAGGTTGATATAATCATTTTAGGCGGTATAGGTCTGAAGTTCGATCAGTATATGTTTTTTAAGAATAGACTGCAGAGTAGCGGTGCTTTAAGCAGGTCAATATTTTTCGTGCATACCGCTTCTGAACCAGTAGTAGAGAGCATTATGATACCGGATATATCTTTGGCTGTAGCTGAGAAGTTTGCTTTATCGGGTAAGGATGTGCTGGTTCTACTTACAGATATGACTAACTTTGCCGATGCGCTTAAAGAGATTGCCATTACTATGGAGCAGGTTCCTTCAAATAGAGGTTATCCTGGAGATCTCTATAGTCAATTAGCAGCCAGATATGAGAAGGCTGTGGATTTTGAAGATAGCGGTTCTATTACAATACTTGCAGTTACAACCATGCCGGGTGATGATGTTACCCACCCGGTTCCGGATAATACAGGTTATATTACCGAGGGCCAGTTCTATCTTCGTAATGGCAGAATAGAACCCTTCGGCTCTTTAAGCCGGCTGAAGCAGCAGGTCAATGATAAAACTCGTGTTGATCACAGGGCTATTATGAATGGCATGATACAACTATATGCTGATTATAAGGAGACAGAAGAAAAAAGAGACATGGGTTTTAAGATGAGTGTTTGGGATCAAAAACTTCTTAAGTATGGAGCTGTCTTTGAAAAGGAGCTGATGGATCTATCTGTGAATATACCTTTGGAGACTGCCCTGGATAAAGGATGGCAGATTCTCTCGGGATGTTTCCAGCCTGAAGAGGTTCCATTTCGGACTGAATTGATCAAAGAGTTTTGGCGAGGCTGATTGTGGGAAAGTTAAGATTGACGAAGAACGAATTAAAGAAACAGAAAGAGACGCTTAAACGTTTCAACAAATATCTTCCCATGCTGCAGCTTAAGAAGCAGCAACTACAGCTTGAGGTAATTAAAAACCATCAGGATTTAAATAGGATTAAAGAAGATATAGAGTCTTTTTTAAGATCGATAGATGTTTGGATAGATGTTTTCGGGGAAGATGTTGGGATTGAGAATCTATTTAAAGTCGATAGAATAATTGTAACCGCAAGCAATATAGCCGGCATGGATATTCCGATTTTTGAGAATATAAAGTTCAAGGAACGCAGCTACGATCTATATCTAACGCCTCTTTGGGTAGATAGAGCTATAGAGGTTTTAAGAGGCCTTCTCACTTTAAAGGCAAAGAGCTTGGTCTTAGAAAGGGCGAGAGAGGTTTTAAAAGAGGAGCTTAGAATTACAACTCAGCGTGTCAATCTTTTTGAGAAGATCAAGATTCCTGAAGCAACAAAAAACATAAAGAAAATAAATATCTTTTTGGGCGATCTGTCTACATCTGAAGTTGTAAGAGGTAAGATTGCAAAATCTAAATTGAGAATCAGAGACGATAGAATAGAGGTTTAAGAATGATAGTTAAGATGAAGCAGGTAACTCTGCTGGTTTCAAATAGAGAGAGAGAGAGAGCTCTTGAGAGGTTGAGGTCGCTGGGTGTTATGCATATAAAGGGAAGAAAGTCTCTCTCTTCCGGGGAGATATCTTTTCTGGAAGACAAGATATCTATCTTTGAGAGAGCTATAGAGTTGATATCTGATTTTAATACTGAGAGCGATAAAGATTGCCCCGGAAGCAAAATCCCTGCCTTTATAGAGGAGATAAATTTTCTGGGTAGAGATAGAGACGATTTGCAGAATAGATTAGCTGCAGTAAGAAGAGATCTATATTGGTATGGAGATTGGGGTATCTTTTCGTTAGATTCTCTGTCTAAAATCAGAGAGCATGGAATAAATCTGGAGCTATACATTGTAGGCAAAAAAGAGTTTAAAGAGATAATTGTGAAGCAAAATGCTTACTTAATTAAAAAAGATAAATCCAGATTCTATGTTGCTTTAGTCGCTAATAATAAAAATCCTCTCTCTGCTGCCCCTCAGCAGATTCCAAGCAGGGAATACAGCATGCTTGAGAGGGAGAGGTCTGATACAGAGAAACAGATTCAAGAGATAGATAAGAGAGCGATATATCTCTCTAGTTTCAAAAATTGCTTTAATAGATATAAATCTACTTTAGGTAAAGAGCTTGAGTTTGCTCAGGTTAATTCAGAGATGAATACCTGTGAAGGTTTTAGTTTCTTAGAAGGATTTATTCCAGTTGATACAGCTGAAAGATTAAATACTCTATCGGAAGAGGAGGGCTGGGGATTGCTCTTGAAGGATCCAGGCAATCCTGATGAAGTTCCTACTTTGATACGTAATCCTAGCTGGTTAAGGATAATAGATCCTGTGTTTAAGCTTATGGATACTATACCTGGATATGAGGAGTATGATATTAGTTTCTGGTTCCTTATCTTCTTCGGTATGTTCTTTGCTATGATTATAGGTGATGCAGGTTATGGGCTTATTTTTTTAATAACCGCTTTTTTAATCCAAATTAAAAATAAAAATATATCTAAACAGATTACGCGGCTTATTTACTATCTTAGTTCTGCTACCGTTATCTGGGGAGCTATAACAGGAAATTGGTTTGGAATAGAGAGGTTTTCTCAGCTGCCATTCTTTAATATCTTTATAATACCCGGTCTTAATAATTTTGTTGATGCCAATCAAAATAATTTTATCTATCTCTGTTTTATTTTAGGATTTTCTCATCTTGCTATTGCTCATCTTGTGGCAGCTCTGCGCTTTGTGAACTCTATTAAATTTTTTAGTCATTTAGGTTGGATTGCTATAGGATGGTCCATGTTTCTGTTGACTCGAGGCGTAGTTTTGAATTTGCAGATTCCACAAACAATGACTTTCTTTGTTATTCTTGGAGCTCTTATGGTAATGATATTTTCAAAGCCTGAAACTAGTATTTTAAAAAGAATAACATCATCATTATTAGATCTTCCTTTTGGTATCATAAACTTCTTTGCCGACATACTATCTTATCTGCGCCTTTTTGCTGTTGGCTATGCTACCGTAATGATTGCAGTTACTTTTAACAATATGGCTAGAGATATAGGTTTTAATAGTGTTCCTGCTATTATATCGTCTGTAGTAATTATCTTACTGGGACACTCTCTAAATATAATTTTGGGTTTAATGTCTGTCCTTGTTCATGGGGTGAGATTGAATGTTCTTGAGTTTCCAACCCATCTTAGTTTGGAATGGAAAGGAAATAGTTATAAACCGTTTAAGGAGTAAAGGAGGGTAAAGAGATGATAGAGGGTTTAGGGGATTTAAATGCTTCGCTGGGACTTACAGCTATAGGCTCTGCCTTGGGTATAGGCGTAGCTGGTATGGCAGCTATAGGAGCTTGGAAGAAGGCGTTCTCTCAGAATAAAACAGCTCCTTTTATGATGATAGCTTTTGTGGGTGCGCCGTTAACTCAGATATTTTACGGTTTTATATTAAGAAACAAAATTCAGGCTGCCAATTTACCTTACGATTCAGTGTCAACGATAATGCAGATGACAATAGGATTAATGGCTGGATTAGCGATGGGATCTTCGGCCTATATGCAGGGTAAAGCTGCTGCGCGGGCTTGTGATGCTCTTGCTGAAACAGGGAAAGGATTTGCTAATTATATGCTTGTTTTGGGAATCATAGAGACAGTTGCATTGTTTGTTATGATATTCTCTATGATAGCGTTACCTGGTTGATAAAAGAATTGACATAGATGTTTAAAGAGAGTAGATTTTTAAAAAAGGAGGTGTAGATATGATACGGAGCATGGTAGTTTTTCTTATGGTTTTCTGCATAGCTGTTTCTTTTGCTTTCGAAAAGTATGGTTTCAATGGGCAGGAAGAGAGCGGATATGGTGTTTGGACTTCAAACCCTGAAGATAAAGCTCTCATAGCTACCGGTTCGGTTGTTACTACGGATAAGGTTGGTTTTTCCGGAGGCTGCTTTGAATTTAAATATAATTTAGGGTCACCGGATGGTGGTTTTGCCGGGTTTTATATCGAATTTGGTTCTATTGATCTATCGAAATATTCTCAGCTGGTTTTTTGGATAAAAGGAGATAAAAAGTCTGGTTTTTCGGAGAAAGCAGTTGTAAACTTCTCAGGCGGTTCTCAGTTTATCAATATTACTCCGAATTGGCAGAAGATAGTAATAGGTTTAAAAGGTTTTACAAAGAAGAATGCTGGTAGCGAATTCAGTCTTACATTTGAGAGCGGGTGGGCAACTGAGAAGAAGGGTACAGTCTATATCGACGAAGTAACATTAAAGTAGAAAAATAACGTTGTAATTTCTAAGATAAACCATTATTATCTCTTAACGGTAGTATCCCTGGTATATTAATTGTTTTTTGATATTTGGTGCTCTTATACTTTAAAGGGCGAGTAGTTCAGTGGGAGAACGCCTCGCTTACAACGAGGAGGTCGGAGGTTCAATCCCTCTCTCGCCCACCAACCCCTCTATAATCTTATAAATATCTTGTATTTATGGTAATATTGGATTAAAATATAAAAAAATGAAACTAAAATTTCTATCTATAACTATGGTAACTTTATTTATAAGCGTTGCTTTTGCTCAGGAACTTAGCAGCGGAATATCTAAGGAGAGTGTTGAGTCTATTTTAGGCAAGCCGGATATAGTAACAACAAGAGAGGACTTACAGGCTCAGATATTTCCTATAGCTATAGAGGGGGATAGGTACGATGAGGAGTTTGAATTCTGGGTGTATTATCAATATCCAGATGGTAAAAAAAAATGGGGTTTTGTTGAGTTTAACGTAGATAGTAAAGTAGTTGATTTTTCAATCTATACTCCAGGGAAGAAGAGTAAATATCCTTTAAAGATAAGCTTTCCCGATGCTGAGGTCTTTAAAAAGATAGGACACTATAACGGTGATGATTGGAGTCTTATGCCTGACAAAAGTAAGACGCTTTTAATTATTGAGATAATGGATAATTTAAGAGGGAAAAATGTTTTTATAAAGAGACATCCGTTTTACTACCTGGAAGAGTTAGACTCTTTTTTTAAGGAAGATGCCCATAGGCATTTTACTGTGATTAATACACTATATACTTTTGCGTTATTGAATAGAGATTGGAATGATGGTCTGGATAAAGATGAAAGAATTAAACGGACTTTGCCTACTGATATTTGGAGTGATTTTATAAGATGATACCGATTGAGATACGTAAATTCGTTAAGAAGCTTTCTTATGGTTTTTTGGGGACATCTGATGAGGAAGGTAAACCGAATATATCAATAAAAGGTGTTGTATCAGTAGACTCTCGAAGTCTCTATTTCTGCGATCTATTTATGGCTAAGACAAAGAAAAATCTGGAAGTTAATTCACGGATCTCATTTTTTGTAATTGACTGGAATAGCTTTGTAGGGTTTCAGTTTAAAGGCAGAGCAAAGGTTGAATTCAAAGGAGAGTTATTCGAGAAATATATAAGTAACTGGGAAAGGAAGCGTAATGATTTTATAATATCAAGGATGATTGAGAATCTAAAGAGTGAGAAAATTGTAAAGAGACACGATCTCTACCTTTTAAAACCTGAGTATCTGATTGTAATGGATGTAGAAGAGATATATGATTTAGTCGAGCCCATTAAGATGCTCGTTAAAACACATCTTGACAAGGTAAAAAGTTGAGGCTATATTATCGAAGAATAACAACTGAAGGAATGGGAATATGGAAAAAGAGAAAATAATAGAGAAGTTTTCTATCCATGATAAAGATACGGGTTCACCCGAAGTCCAAATCGCTATCTTAACAAACAAAATTGCTTATCTTAATCAGCATTTGAAACAACATAAGAAAGACCACCATTCAAGGCAGGGTCTTCTAATTATGGTGAGTAAGAGAAAGAAGCTTCTCAACTACTTAAAAAGGAAAGATCAAAAGAGATATTTAGAGCTTGTGGAGAAGCTTAATTTACGTAAGTAACTCTCCACATGCGAATCCTACCTTTTAATGACAAGGAGTTATAATGAAAGAAGAAGTAAGAGTTAAAATTGGTGAAGAAGATATTGTAATAACTACAGGAGAGATGGCCAGGCAGGCTAACGGTTCTGTGAGAGTGCAATGCGGAGAGACTATCGTTCTGGTCAATGCAGTTATGTCTACCGAAGTCAGAGAAGGAATAGATTTTCTTCCTCTTATGGTTGATTATAGAGAGAGGACTTATGCAGCCGGTAAGATACCTGGAGGGTTTTTCAAAAGAGAGGGGAGACCTACAGATAAGGAGATATTAACATCCCGTCTAATTGATAGACCGATACGGCCTCTATTCCCCGAAGGTTTAAGAAATGAAGTTCAGATTACAGCTATAGTACTATCGAGCGATGGTAAGTATGATCCAGATGTTCTAGCTATTATTGGGACTTCTGCGGCGCTCTATATCTCTGATATCCCGTTTGAGTCTCCAATAGCAGGAATTAAGCTTGCCATGGTCAATGGTGAGTCTGTTTTAAGCCCAGAGTATAAGCAGGTAGAAGAGTCTGATCTAACTATTACTTTGGTCGGAGATGGAGAGGGTATCATTATGCTGGAGGGAGAAGCCAGAGAGATGAGTGAGGAAGATGTTTTTAATGCTATTAGTTTTGCTCAAAAATACCTTCCCTCTATTATAGAAGCTCAGAATGAATTGAGAAAAAAATGCGGAAAGGAAAAATTTAAGCCCGAGCTTTTTAAAGTAAGCAGCGATACGATTAATGCCATAAAGAAAGATGCAGGGGTTAAAATTGCAGAGATCAGCATTACAAAAGATAGAGAAGAGAGAGCTGACTTGCTATCTTCCCTTAAGAGTGAATTGATAGAGAGATATCAGGAAGTCTATTCAGAGGAAGATATTAAAGAGGCTGTCTATGCAGTGCAGAAAAGTTCTATTAGGGAGTATGCTATCAAAAACAAAAAAAGAGTAGATGGCAGATCGTTAACAGAGCTTAGAGATATAAGCTGTTCGGTTGAGGTATTACCTCGCACTCATGGTTCCGCATTGTTTACCAGAGGTCAGACTCAGAGTCTGGCTGTTACGACTTTGGGTACAACTAGCGATGAGCAGACTATAGAATCATTAGAAGGAAGATCGTCTAAAAAATTTATGCTTCACTATAATTTCCCTTCTTTTAGCGTAGGAGAGGTACGTCCTATGAGAGGACCAGGCAGGCGGGAGATAGGTCACGGTGCTTTGGCTGAGAAAGCTTTAAAAGCGGTAATGCCTCAGAATGAAGAGTTTCCTTACACCGTTAGGCTGGTTTCAGATATTTTAGAATCTAATGGTTCCTCATCTATGGCTACGGTATCTGCCGGATCTTTGTCGATGATGGATGCCGGTGTTCCTTTAAAATCATCTGTTGCAGGTATAGCCTTGGGTCTATTTAAAGAGGGCGATGATGAGTTGATACTAACAGATATTGCTGGTGCGGAAGACAATTTTGGAGATATGGATTTTAAGATTGCTGGAACTAGAGCTGGGATTACTGCTATACAGTTAGATTTAAAGATAGCCGGAATCAAAATTGATTTAATATCAAAGATTCTAAAGCAATCTCAGGAGGCTAGGATCAAGATCTTAGATATAATGGATAAGGTTATGAGTCAGGCCAGAACATCTGTATCAGTTTATGCGCCTCGATTGACATCCTTTAAGTTAGAATCTGAGAAGATAGCTATAATTATTGGCCCTGGTGGAAAGACAATAAGAAAGCTTACAAGTGATACTGGGGCAAGGTTTGATATTGATGATGATGGTGTTGTGCATATAGCTGCTGATGACGACGAACAATTGCAGTATGCTCTCAAAAGAGTTGAGGAGTTGATAAAAGATGTCAAGGTTGGAGAGCTCTACGATGGTAAGGTGGTCAAGGTTGTTAATTTTGGAGCTTTTTGCGAAATAGCTCCGGGTAAAGAAGGTTTGGTTCATGTATCTGAGATTTCCAACGATTATGTTGCCAACGTTGAAGATGTTATTAAAAAAGGAGATGAAGTTAAAGTCAAAGTTATCGGTATAGATGATACCGGTAAGATAAAGTTGAGCATGAAGCAAGTCGAATGATTTTGTTGGGAGATTTATGAAAAAGGAGATTCTCTGCCTGCTTGGGGCAGCAATAGGCCTATATCTTTTTTTAGCAATTATCTTTTTTTCGCCATTATCTCATCCAGAGCTTAGTTTCTATGGGATTGAAGGGGGAAGCTTTTTCAGGAATATTACTGTTCTCTCGGGTTATTTTTTACGTAGTTATTTTGGATGGACAGGTATTATAATTCCTGCTGTTATTTTTTTCTGGACATATATGTTTTATTTCTATGAAGAGGATTTTAAGCATTTCAGACTTAAGCTATTCTCTTTTTTTCTTCTTATCTGTTCACTAAGCTGTTCTGTTGCGCTCTTGAGTCATTTCAATAAGGAGATTAGTTTTAATCTTTCCGGTATTGCCGGGTTTTATTTTTTAGATTATACCAGAAAGTATTTTGGTTATTCCGGGGCGATATTGGTAAGTTTTTTTGTCCTGCTGCTCTCTGCTATAATGGTCACTGATTTACCGCTTTTGAGTTATATTATTAAGGGATTGAAGAGATTATATTTTATTTTGATTAAGGCAATATCAAATCTATTTAGATATCATAGGATTAGAAAATTTGAGCCAAAACAGAGATTTTCTAAAGTAGAAAAAGGGAAGGCTTTAGAGCCTGAAGATAGGATTTCCGAAGTTAAAGTTGTTAAGAAGAGGCCGCTGCTTAAAATAAAAGATATAGATAGACCGCAGAGACATACAATTTTAAAACAATTTAAGGATGTATCCCGAGGCGGCTTTACTTTGCCGCCCATAGATTTACTGGAGATTCCAGAGCAGCGTCAAGGCAGAGATAGAGCAGAGGATTTTCATGCCAGAGCAGAATTGCTTGAAGAGACACTGAGAGATTTTAATATTGAGGCTAAGGTTGTAAATATTGAAAAAGGTCCCGTTATAACAAGGTATGAGCTTCAACCTGCCCCGGGAGTAAAAGTTCAGTGGATTGCTTCTCTATCTGAAGATATAGGTCTTGTTATGAAAAGCTATAATGTTCATGTAAGCCCTGTTGCCGGTAAAGGAACAATTGGGGTTGAGATTCCAAATATAACCTCTTCAATGGTCTATTTGAGGGATGTTATCGAATCGGCCGACTTTCACGCTCAACGGTCGCTCTTATCTTTAGCGTTGGGTAAGAAAATTTCAGGCGAGCCTCTTATAAGCGATTTAAATGAAATGCCCCATCTTTTGATAGCTGGAACAACTGGCTCTGGTAAAACGGTATGTATAAACTCTCTTATAGTCAGCTTTCTTTATCGTGCTACCCCTGATGAGTTAAAGATGATTTTAATAGATCCTAAAATGGTTGAATTGATGCCTTTTAATGGCTTGCCTCACTTGATAGTACCTGTTGTAACCAACGCCAATCAGGCTGTTTCGGCTTTAAAGTGGGTAGTCGAGGAGATGGATAGTAGATATAAGTTTCTATCTAAGGCGACAACTAGAAATATAGATTCCTATAATCAGAAAAAAGATAAAGGCTCTGAATTACCTCAGAGTCTGCCTTACATTGTTGTTGTAATAGATGAGCTTGCAGATTTGATGTTGGTGGCGTCTAAGGAGATAGAGGGTTGCATCGCACGGCTTGCTCAGCTTTCCCGTGCAGTGGGAATTCATATGATACTTGCGACTCAAAGACCGTCAGTTGACGTAATTACCGGCGTTATAAAGGCAAACTTTCCTTCCAGGTTATCTTTTAAGGTGGCATCCAAGGTTGATTCCCGTACCGTTTTAGATTTAAACGGGGCTGATAAGCTTTTAGGTAAAGGCGATATGTTGTTTATATCTCCGGGAGCGTCTAAGCCTTGCAGGGCTCAGGGTAGCCTGATCTCAGACAAGGAGATAGAGAGGGTTGTCGACTTTATAAAAGAACAGAGAAAACCCGAATACGATGATAATATTTTGGGTTCTTCTTCCGGAGTAGCCGGGGTAAGGGCTCACGGCAAGAGAGACCAGATATACAGAGAAGCAATTAATGTTATCATGCAGACAGGGCAGGCTTCGGTATCGATGCTGCAGAGAAGGCTCGGCGTTGGTTATACCAGGGCTGCCAGGTTAATAGATATGATGGAAGAAGATAATATAGTAGGTTCTTATCAAGGTTCGAAGCCTAGAGAGATATTGATGGACAGAGAAGAGTATTTACAAGATTTTAAAGAGGAGGTTGACCATCAATAGAGTTTATCCATGGCTAATATAGGAATAAAACTAAAAAAGGCGCGCCAAAAATTAGGCTATGAGTACGATTTTATCACTCAGAGAGCCAAAATACACCCCAAGGTTTTGCAAGTACTGGAAGATGAAGATTTCGGTTACTTTAAATCCACTCTTTATTTAAGGAGTTTTTTGGGGAAATATGCTCGATTTTTGGGGTTGGATGAGGATCAAATTTTAAGCGAGTTGGATATGCTTCCGCCAGAACTTAAAGCCAGGGAGCAGGGGTATCTTAAGCCGGGCTCTATGCCTGGTAAATTTGTTTTAATTTTTAAAACAGCCATACTCTCTCTATTTATAGTCAGCTCTATATACTTCATATTTTTAGGAGTTAAAAAGACATTAGCGATATTTATCGACCATGATGGTTCTGATCTCAAGATAGAAGACGTTGTAAATGTCGGAATAAGAAACGATGGTATAATTGAGGCCGAAGATATAGCTGCCAAGAAAAGCGCAAAAGAAGTTATCACTTTACAGTTGACGATAAAAGCTAGTGAAGACTGCTGGATTCAGCTTCGCGCCGACAATAAAAAGATTTTTGACGGTATTTTGAAAACTAATCAATCTGAGATATGGAATGCTGAGGGAGAGTTTGAGCTTTGGGTTGGGGAGGCATCCCGACTCTCGTTCATACTTAACGGTAGAAGTATCGGACCTATAGGAAGAGGTATTATAAAAGGGATAAAGATTACATCTGACGGTATAGACCTACCATAGGTTTAATCTTGATTGAAGTAAGATAATGAAAGTTTTTTTAATAAGCTTGGGTTGCGCTAGAAATCTTGTTGATTCAGAATATGTGCTGGATATTATCTCTAGAAAGGGAGATGAGATTGTAGATGAAGTATTAAGTGCGGATATTGCTATTGTAAATACTTGCGGGTTTATAGGAGATGCCAAGAAAGAGTCAATTGATATAATTTTAGATTTGGTCCAGGTTAAAAAAACAAAGGATATCAAAATCATAGTAGGTGGATGTTTTACTCAAAAATATTCAAAAGAGGTATTAAAAGAGATGCCTGAGGTTGATGCTGTTATTGGAATCAACTGGGATGATATAATAGAGGTACTTAAGGATATCTCAAAAGGTGAAAGAGTTCAAAATGTTAAAGAAGAGAAGTATCTATTAGACTATCCGGTCAAGAAGAGAGCATATCTGACTCCAGCTCATTTTGCATATTTAAAGATATCTGAAGGATGTTCTCATAAATGTAGTTACTGTGCCATTTACGGCATAAAAGGTTATTACAGAAGCAGGCCTTTGGATGATATTTTAAAAGAGGCTGAGTTTTTAGTAGGGAGAGGGGTGAGAGAGTTGAATATTGTGGCTCAAGATTCGACTTCATACGGTGTTGATTTAGGGGCTAAGATAGACATCGTGAGTCTACTTAGAGGTATAAATAATATCGAGGGTGATTTTTGGATTCGTTTGCTTTATGCGCATCCTCAGATGGTAGGAGACGATTTAATAGGTTGCTATCAGGAATTAAAGAAGCTCTGTAAGTATATAGATTTACCTCTGCAGCATATAAGCGGCAAAATTTTGAAAAAAATGAATAGACCTGCTTCAAAGAAAAGAATATTCAGTTTAATAAAAAAGCTAAGAGAGAGAGTACCGGGTTTATCGATCAGAACAAGTTTTATAGTTGGATTTCCGGGAGAGAGTGAAGCTGATTTTAATGAGTTGATTGGTTTTATAAAGGATACTAAATTTGACAGGCTGGGTTGTTTCAGGTATTCAAGAGAAGATAATACAGATGCCTTTGATTTCAAAGGGCAGATACCGGAATCTATAAAAGACCAGCGGTTTGATGCTGTTATGAAAGTGCAGAACGGTATAGCAAAAGAGCTTAACAGCAGGTTGTTAGGGAAAGAGGCCAGGGTTTTAGTTGAGGAGGAGATAGAGGAGTATTACCTTTCCAGGTCTGAATTTGATGCTCCGGAGGTAGACGGCATTGTCTATATTGAGAAAAGTGATAAAATAGATCCTGGAGAATTTGTTAATGTAAAAGTAAAGGATGTATTAGAGTATGACCTTACTGCAGAGATTACCTAATATATTAACCGTATCTCGTATTCTGCTTGCCTTCTTTTTTCTGCTGTTTATTTTTTCTTCGTTTGAATGGGCATCAGTTATAGCCCTCGCTATCTTCATAGTTGCCTCTTTAACCGATTACTACGACGGTAAGCTTGCTCGTAAATTGAACGTTACTTCAAAGTTCGGTGCTTTTCTAGACCCTTTGGCTGACAAAATATTGATTATGGTTGCTTTTATATCTTTCGTGAGTCTGAAATTGATTCCCGCTTGGATGGTTATAGTTATTTTAGCTCGGGAGTTTATGATAACCGGTTTAAGGCTTCTTGCTGCAGGCTTAGGAAAGGTTATTCCGGCGTCGCGTCTGGCAAAACACAAAACATTATCTCAAGTTATAGCTGTCTATCTTATTTTGATATTGATATGTCTTAAAGAGTTAAGTTTAGCATCGCTGTATATTGTGCACGTAGAAGCTGTGATACTATCTTTTATGTATCTTACAGTATTGTTGACCCTTGCTTCTGGTTTGGCATATCTCTATAATCATAAGGATGTTTTTGGCAAAAGAAAGATCAATAGCTCTAATTGAAGGTCTCGGATTTACTATTGTAAGCGAGGAGATCTTAATATCAAACTATCCTATCTCTGCTCTAGCTTTTAAAGAAGATAAGTTTTTTTTTATAGAGTATCTTTTTAAAAATAATCTTGGGTTTATAGAGAAGCATTTTGATTGGATTAAATATAACATCAATCTTTTTAAATCAAAATACAAATTAAAAGGTCTCTCCGAGGTTAATCTCCTCTGCTTATCTTTTACGGAAGAAGAACTCAACCTTGAGGTCCCCGGGTTTAAAGGTGAGCTGTCTATCTATAAAGCTCCTTTTAAAAATGGAAAGGATGGCTTATCGCCTTTAAACAGTTGGACGTTTAACAGGGAGTATCTTAAAAGCAGGATATACTCTCTATTATCTAACATCTCCAGAGAAGAGGCAAGTATTTTAAAATTGTTATTTACTCTTAAGCCATTATTTGTTAAAGAAGAGTCCAAAGATTATTTTTTGATTCAAGCTCAAAACGAAGAATATAGACTAAGATTCTTTAAGGATTTTATCTGGCTTCACGAAGGCCCTGCCCCATTTAGGCCTAGAAAGATATTAATTAAATCTTGACAATATTCTGCTTTAGGATATAATTTCTACCACGCTCTGGATAACTAATCCAGAGCCTTGTTTTCTTGACATTGTTAATAATAAAGGTTACAATTACCTTTTGTCTAAAATCAGTTCTTTGAAATTTAGGTTGACAGTGCGGTAAAGTTAAAAAGAGTAAGATCAAATTTTTTTCGGAGGGTTTGATCCTGGCTCAGAGCGAACGCTGGCGGCGTGGATTAGACATGCAAGTCGAGCGATCTGCCTTCGGGTAGATAGCGGCGAACGGGTGAGTAA